>CAZBSV010000014.1:0-2474 GCA_964494795.1 uncultured Spirochaetales bacterium
ACGGGGTCGCCCCCTGCGCGCTGCTGGGCGGCTGCGCGTAGTCGCTGCCGCTGCTGATCGGGCGGCGTTCGCGCTGTGCGCCGGGCCGCTTCGTCGAGCGGGCTCTGTTGCAGCCAGGTTTCAGCAGCGACTGCATCGCGCTGATACCACTGAGCGGCTGCTTGCTCGAGGCAGCGCAGACGGCGCTCCTCGTCGAGAACGCGCTCGCACCAATCGACCGCCTCCGCGGGTGCCCGACTGCCGAGATCCTTCGCGTATACGATGATTGCCGGTTCGTGGAATTTCGTGAGCGTTTCGGACTCCAGCCAGGCTACCGCCCCGGTGCGATCTGCCTTCAACCAACTGAAGTACGCGCCGCGCGCAGCCGGGTAGTGGACCTCCTCATCCGGATACTCCCGCACCCACGCGAGGGCCGCGCGGCCGTCGATCGCTCCCCATTCCTCGGCGATGATCCGCGGCGCTTCGGCCGCGTAGTCCCGATCTCGATTTTCCATCGCCCACGCCGCGGCGCGCTGCGGATCCCAGCGTGCGACCATGCGGATCCCGCGCCGGAACGCTTTTTTCTTGAATTGATCGCTGTAGGAATCATTCCCGGTGATCGAGTCCACCCAGCGCACCATCGCGTCGACTCCGCCGCCGCGCAGCGTCTTGGCGGCCACGCGGTTGACGGCGGTGTCGAGCATCCCTTCCGGGAGATCCGCGATGTAGTCGTCGAGTCCGGCTTGCCCCGAATACACCCAGCCCGTCAGCAATGCGAGGAACAGCGCGTTTTCGAGTTTCGGCTGGCGTTTGCTTATCTTTTGGCCCGCGTCGAGCGCTGCGGCGGGATCGCGCATCGCCCAGGCTTCGACGGCTGCCGTGACCCCCAGCTCCGTCTTGTCTTGAAATGGCCAGCGAAGCACATGAACGAGTGCGCCCTTCGGGTCGAAGCGCGCCCACGCGCCGACGAACGGGAGGATGTCCAGCTCGCCGAGGATGTTGAGCATGCGGTCGTACACCGCGGCGACCGCGGCCACGTTTTCGGCGTCGAGCTGTTGCAGCAGGAGCGCGGTTCGCTGGCTGCGGTCCAGCACGTCGGGTTCGCTGAGGGCGGCCTCGATCGCGGTCGCGAGATTGTCGACAACCTCGTGCGTTCCGACGGGTGCCGTCGACCGGCCGACCGCGAACGCCGCGGCGAGCGTCAGCGCCCAGATTCCGAGAGCGGCAGCCCTGTTGACGCCCAGCATGCAATCACCTCCGTTCGACGCTGCGCGCGGTCCCGTCGTTCTCGAGCGGTTTCGTCGACGCACCGCGGTCGTCTTGGATTGCTAGAAGGAGATCAAGACGGTGATGCCGTACGTTCTCGGGTCCGCCCAAGAGTGGAGCATATAGGCCAATCCGATCGAGTAGTCCTCGGAATTCGTCTTGTAGAACTGATCCAGGAAGTTGTGCACCCAGCCCGTGATCTCGATCATTTCGTTCTCCGAGCGCCAGCTCAGGCCTGCATTGTGAATCCAGAAGGCTTCCTGTCCGAAAGTCGCCTCCGGGAAGTTCAGGTACGCACCCCTGCCGGAGCCCGGGTCGTAGAACACGTCGTCTTTCCAGCTGAATGAGTAACGCGGAATCAACTTGCCGAGCCCGCGTCCCGCGATCTCCCCAGGCAGCGGGATTTCGTAATCGATCGAGCCCGTGAACGCGAACTGCGGCGCCGCGAGCAGGTCGTTGCCCGAGTAGTCGAAGGGGATTCGGACGATGACGGGCGGGAAGAACCCTCCGTTGGGCCGCTCCATTCGCTGCTGGAACGGGAGATCGGTCGTGAACTCGTCGTACTTGCTGTTCACCCAGGAGAAGTTGAAGTTGATCTGCATGCCGTCAACCGGCTCCGCGTAGAGGTCGATGTCGGTTCCGAAGATGGTCGCGCTCTGCGCGTTGACGAGCTTCGCGATCGGAAAGCCTTGCTGCGCGGTTTGCTCGAGCTTGAAGACCTGGAGATCCGTGTAGTCGTAGTAGAAGCCCGACGCGTTGGTGGTCAGGCGGCCGTCGAACCAATGCGCGCGGAGCCCGAGCTCGTAGGAGTCGACGACCTCGGGATCGACCCCGGTGATGATGTCGAATCGAGTCGTCGCACCGCCGTTGAAGTGTCCCCCCTTCCAGCCGCGGCTGTATTTGACGTAGACGTTGCTCTCCTGATCGTCGTAATACCACGCGAAGCTGAAATCTCCCCCCCAGCCGTCCCACTGTTCCGACTCGGTGCCGTCCACCGTGTCGGCGACGCAGTTCCCCAGGGTCACCGCGCACGCCGTGATGTCGAATTTCTTGTGCTCGATGTTGTATCGCAGGCCGACGTCGAGTTTGAAGTCGCAGCCGATCGGCGCGCAGCCCGGTCGGATCGTGTAATCGCCCTGGATGTAGCTGCCGAAGTTGTTGAGAGCCTGGTCGTATTCCTGATCCAGGTCCGTGCCGAGCACGATCTCGAAGAAGTTTTCGACGTGGAG
>CAZBSV010000015.1:0-2312 GCA_964494795.1 uncultured Spirochaetales bacterium
ACGCAAACGCCGACAACCTCGTCGATGACACTGATTTTGCGGCGTTCCAAAGCCTCTACGGCAAGGCCCCCGGCCCGAGCGACCTCTCCTGCGCGGGCAGCGCGCCTTGCCTGCCGCTGAACGAGCCTCCGGTGCTGGCGGGCATCGGGAATCGCACGCTCGTGCTCGGCGACCTGCTCGCAATCGACGTTCAGGCGATAGATCGCCAGCGCCAGCCCGTCACGCTCTCCGCCACGCCGATGCCGCTGCCCGCGGGCGCGAGCTTCGACCTCGCGGGCCACTTCCGCTTCACGCCGACCGCCATCGGAACCTACAGCTTCAGCTTCAAGGCCAGCGACGGCTCGCTCGATGCAACGGAGTCGATCATGGTGACGGTGTCGGCTCCCGGAGCGACCGATCCCACCCAGCTCTCGGGCCTGGTGCAGGACGCGGCGGTTGCCGCGGGCGGCTCGGGCACGCTCGGGATCGCAGGCGCGACGGTCAAATGGCTGAGCGGCGCAGGGCAGCCAGAGACCACAACCGCTGCAGACGGAAGCTTCACGTTGACCTTCACGGGCACGTTCTCGGGTCCACAGCAGATCGAGTTCGCGAAGCAGGATTACGCGGGCTACCGGATGACGCGCACGCTGCCGATCCACGTCAACTCGCATCTCGACCGGCCGGTGTACATGACCCCGGTCTCGGTCACCCAGGACTGCAGTGGCAGCCCGATCCCAGCAGGCTGCTACGACCCGGATGTGCCGAACACCGTAACGGCGACCGTCCCCGGCGGCGTGATCCAGCTGACGGTGCCGCCGGATTCGATCGCCGGCAGCAATCCGGGACTCGACAACGACGATCCTGTCGCGATCACGATCGCCGAGGTGAATCCGGACTTCACGCCGGGCGCGCTGCCCGAGACGCTGCGCCCCTCGCTCGTGATCACGATCCAGCCGATGGGCCTGGAGTTCACGCAGGCACTTCCGATCCGTCTGCCGAACCGCGATGGCTATGCGATCGAGACGAACGGCGGAATTCTGGATCTCTGGTCGCTCGACCACGACACGGGGCGCTTCTTCGTGGCGGGTCGCGGGCAGGTCATGAGCTCGGATCTGGTCGTGGATCCGAGCAACGTTCCCGGAACCCGCGGCGGCATCCTCGAGAGCTCCTGGCACTTCATGGGCCCGCTCGTCGTGAACGGATCGAAATCCGCGCAGGGCGACGGCGACAATACCGGAAATGGCGGATGTAGCTCCGGCTCGGACGAAGATGGACCCTTGGCAGGAAGAGACGGCGCAACTGATGAATGCGCGAATCCGCCGCCGAACCCCGCGTGCGAGGAAGGGATGGCCTCGGACTGCTCGCTCGGCGACGGAAGTCTCTCCGAGCGCATCGATCTTCCGAGCTACGTGTCGCAGGGCCAGAGCCGAGCGCTCGACCTCGTGTACACCTCGAAGACGGCCTATCCGGCCCCCGTGATCCCCGTCGAGCCGACGATTCCGGCGCGGACGGCGCTGCCGGATCGGGTGTCCTACAGCCTGCGCGTCGGCGGCTCGCAGGTGTCCGCTCCGGCCTACTCGGATACCAGCAGCATCTCCGAGTTTCAGACAGAGCGCATCCGTGGCGGCGTGCAGTTCGACGCGCGGGAGATCCCGACGGGCGCCTTCGACTACCGCGTGCGCCAGACGAGCCATTACCTCACCTTCGCGAATGGCACGCAGATCGGAATCGACACGCCGGGCCGCGTCGTGGTGCAGAACGAGATCGCGAGCCCCTTCGGCGCGGGCTGGGGGCTGGCGGGCGTCTCCCGTTTGATTCTGAACCAGCCCGACGGCGCGCTGCTGCTCGTGGACGGAAGCGGCAGCTTCCGCGTCTTCGACCACGGGGATCAGCTGCGGATCTTCGACTCGGCTGAATGGACCCCGACCCGCCCTCAGTGGGTCTTCGCTGGCGCTACGACGGCGCAGCGGGTCAGCCCGCCGCCGGGCATTCAAGCGACCGCGAGCTGGCTCTACAGCAGCTTCGAATTCTCCAACAGCACGCTGCGCGGAACGCTGAGAGTGCCCGCGAGCAGCATCGCTCGGCCGATCGGTTTCGCGGTCGGCTATCTGCGAGCGCTCCAGGCAAGCGACAATCCTCCGGCACCGGGGCCGGGCGTGGAGCTGATCAACTTCTCGTGGCGGCGGGCCGGTAGCGATGGACCGCCTGGAATGTTCCTGATCCGGGTCAACGGAGAGAACGACCTTGCGGGGACCAGCCTTTCCGAGCAGTGCCTCAGTGTGCTGCCGCGCGATCCGAACGACCCGAACACTCCGCAAGACCTCGTGGATCCC
>CAZBSV010000016.1:0-15518 GCA_964494795.1 uncultured Spirochaetales bacterium
TCTATTGGGACCCGCGGCGCGCCCAGCTGTTCTAGACTGCAGCGGTGCCCGGGGGGGTGTGCGGCGCGAAGTTCCGGTTTGCAGCCGGAACGTCGCTGCGTGGTGGGTCCGCGGTTCGAACGGATCTGCGGCTTGGCATTCGCGCAGCGATCGATTCCTCCCGGGTGCGGCGCAAGCGCCGCGTGGCAGACAGCTCGGGACTGGAGCGCATGAATCTAGGCGGAGCACAGGAATTCCGGATCGCTTTCGACGGCGTGGTTCTCAAGCGCGGCGAAAGAACGATCTTCAATCGACTCTCCTGCGGGTTCCCGCGCGGCCGCATCTCGGTCGTGCTCGGGGGCAGCGGCTCGGGCAAGAGCACGCTGATCCGGATGATCGGAGGCCTCCAGAGGCCCGACAGCGGCAGTGTCCGCGTGGCCGGTGAGGACATCACTGGGTTTTCCGAGCGCCAGCTGTTCCGGGTGCGAGACCGGATCGGGATGCTCTTCCAGGGTGGTGCGCTGCTCGACTCGATGACGGTTTTCGAGAACGTCGCGCTGCCGCTGCGCGAGCACACGCAGCTATCCGATCTGGACATCGAAGCCGAAGTCAGCCGCCGCCTGGTCGCGGTGGGCCTCGCCGAAACCGCGCCCCTGTATCCGCGCGAACTCTCCGGCGGGATGGCGCGCCGGGCCGCGCTCGCGCGCGCGATCGTGATGGATCCCGAGATCCTGCTGGTCGACGAGCCCTTCTCCGGCCTCGACCCGATCAACGTGCGGCGCATCGAAGCGCTGCTCGTCGACCTGAATCGGCACCTCGGCTTGACGCTGATCGTCACGTCCCACCACATGGCTTCATCGCTGCGGATGGCCGATCGACTTGTCTTCATGGTGGATGGCGTCGCGATCGCGGGGCCGCCTGCTGATCTGCTCCAGAGCGAAGACGCGCGCATCGTCGAATTTCTCAACGCGGAGAGCGATCACTTCGCAGAGCGGCACGAACTCGACGTCACCACGCTGCTCCGCCGTCGGGAGGACGCGTGACCCTCAAGCCGATCGAGAATCTGGGTTTTCGGGCGCTGGCAGTCGTCGAGCATCTCGGCTGCATCGCGCAGTTCGGCCTTCGCATCGTCGGCTGTATCGTGACGCGCCCGTATCGGGTTCGTCGGCTCACCGACGCTGTATACGACGCGGGCGTGCTGTCGCTTCCCGTCGTCTGCCTCTCCGGTGCCGTCGTCGGCGGAACACTCAGTCTGCTCGGCTATACGACACTGGTCCGCTTCGGCGCCGAAGAGGCGCTCGGTGCGCTCGTCGGGCTCTCGGTGGTTCGCGAACTAGGGCCGGTCCTCACCGCGCTGCTCGTCACCGGGCGCGCGGGATCGGCGATCGCGGCGGAAATCGCGACGATGGTCACCACCGAGCAGTTGGACGGCCTGCGCATGATGTCGGTCGATCCCGTCGAGTTCGTCGTTTCACCGAAAGCGCTCGCACTGCTGCTGGTGATGCCGCTTCTGTCAGGGCTGTTCATCGTGTTCGCGCTGGCGGGTGGTTACGCGATTGCGGTCGGGCTGCTAGGCGTCGACGGCGGTTCGTTCATGACCAGCATTGAAGGAGCCGTCAAGTTTTCGAACGACGTCCTCGGATGCTTCTCCAAGGCCGTCACGTTCGGCGCACTCACGGCGCTGATCGCGACCTACCGCGGCTTTATCAGTGAACCTACCGCCGCGGGTGTGAGCGCGTCGACCACGGGCACCGTCGTGATCGCGTCCGTCGCGATCTTGGTATTTGATTTCTTCCTCAACGGATTCTGGGGAGTCTAGGGGTCTCGGCTCCGTAGGAGGTAACACTCGCCATGCAACGCGCTCCGCTACGCGATCTCGTCGTCGGTCTCTTCGTGTTATTCGGTCTCGCTTCGGTCGCATATCTCTCGATCAAGGTGGGCGGTCTTTACTACAGCGGGCCCAGCGGCTTTCAGCTGTTCGCGACCTTCGATCAGATCGGGGATCTCAAACCCCGCGCGGCGGTCGTGATCGCGGGAGTGAAGGTGGGGCAGGTGGTTTCCGTCGAACTCGACGATCTGCTGCGGGCGCGCTGTGAACTCGACGTCGACCCGAGCCTGGAACTCGATGCCGAGACGTCGGCCGCGATCATGACTGCGGGACTACTCGGTGAAAAATTCATCGCCCTGGAGCCCGGGGGGTCGGACGAAATGCTTGAATCTGGAGGCGAGATCAGCCGAACTGAATCTGCGATCTCGATCGAAAACCTGATTGGAAAATTCGTCAACGACGCCGGCCTCGAGGAGGAGTGAGCATGAGACGCTGGGGAGGTCCCGCAGCGCGAGCCGCGCTCAGCGCTTTCGCGGCCGCCGCGCTGAGCCTGACTGCGGGCGCCCCTCGGGCGGCCGCGGAGGACGGGGATCCCTGGGAGGGCTTCAATCGCGGAATCTTCCGATTCAACGAGGCCGCCGACCGCTGGCTGATCGAGCCCGTCGCGAAAGGCTTGGACTTCATCACGCCCGACCCCGTGGAGCGAGCGATTCGCAAGTTCTTCGAGAATTCGATGTTTCCCGTGTATTTCCTCAACGACCTGCTCCAGACCAAGCCGGTATCGGCGGCCGAGGATCTCGCGCGCTTCGCGATCAACTCCACGATCGGGATCGCGGGATTTTTCGATCCCGCCAGCCATTTCGGCATCGAAAGCGGTCGCGAGGACTTCGGTCAGACCCTGGGATATTGGGGTGTGCCACCGGGCCCCTATCTCGTGTTGCCGATTCTCGGGCCGTCCAACCCGCGGGACACCGTGGGTCTGGTCGCCGATTCCGCGGCGCGCGTCTACCCCTTCTTCGTTCCGATCTGGGTGAGCACTCCGATCAATGCCGGCGATCTGCTCAATCAGCGGTCTCTCGCGATCGACGCAATTGCGCAGGAGCGGGAAGCGGCGCTGGACTATTATGTAGCGATTCGAAACGCCTACACGAGCTACCGCGAAGACCAGGTGCAGGACCACGAGGAAGACGAGTCGGATGAAGGCGATGATCTCTATTACGTGGACTGATCGCGGGACCGACCGGGCGTGGCGCTTGGCGCACGCGGCCGCGCTGATTCTCTGTGTCGCGGTCGACTGCCTGACGCCAACGGCTGGGCGCGCGGCGACCGAAAGTGTGGCGGGCGCACGTGCGGTCGTCAGCGAGACCGTCGACGAGGTTCTCGCGGTGTTGCGCGACAAGTCGGCCCCGTCCGCGGACCGGATTCGCTCGATCGAAGAGATCGTCTACGGGCGCTTCGATCTCCAGGTGATGTCCAGGCTGGTGCTCGCCCGCAATTGGAAGCGATTCTCTGCGCAACAGCAGGTCGAATACGTCGATGAGTTCAAGCGCTATCTGACCAATAGCTACGGCAACCGGATCGAGCGCTACGACCAGCAGAAAGTCGAGATCGTCGGTGCGCGCGAAGAGCCCCGCGGCGACGTCGTCGTCCAAACCAAGATTATCGGCGGTGAATTCGAGGGCGCGCTGGTCGACTATCGATTGCGCAACCAGAGCGGAGACTGGCGGGTCATCGACGTGGTGATCGAAGGGATCAGCATGGTTTCGAACTATCGCGACCAGTTCAAATCCCTCGTCAGCAGCGGCGGGCCCGAGCTGCTGATCGAGAAGCTTCGAGAGAAGAACGCCGCGGGAATGCAACTGAACTGACCGCCCGCGTAGCCGCCCGGCTGACCGCCCGCGTAACCGCCCAGCTGACCGCCCGCGTAGCCGCCCAACTGACCGCCCGCGTAACCGCCCGCTAGGGGCGCCGATATCCCGCGATGTAGCAGATCCAGGCCGGGTCATCGGGCGCCTGCTCCCGAGGGCTGAAGTTGTCGTTGCCCTCGCCGGTCTTGCGGTCCGTGCCTTCCCAGTAGACCACCGACTTCGAAAAGCCCGCCTCGTGCAGCAGTTCGCGGATTTCGGGAATCGACCAGAGTCGCCAGTCGTAGCGAAACGCGCGGTACATCCGGCTGCCGTCCGGAAACTCGAAGTGGATGAAGTTGGTGACGTGGTGGTGGATGGGATCGAAGCGATGTTGATCCCAGACGTAATCGAATTCAGGGTCGACTTCGCGGGCCTCTTCGCTGGTGCGATGCGAATCGGCTCCGCCATACGCGTCGAGGATCAGCGCTCCCTCCGAATTCAGCGTCGAATACGCGCGCTTTAAGTAATTCAGCAGCGAGGCGCGCTCCAGGAACAGGAAATACGAGAAGTTGAACGCCACCGTGACGTCGACACGCTCGTGGCCAATGTCGAGGACGTCTCCTTCGATCAGCTTCACCCGCGATGCCTGGTCGGCACGCAGTCTGCTGACGTTGTGCGCGCGCCCCCACTCGAGCGGATTGGGGTCGAGGTCTATCCCCCAGGCGTGGTTCTCGCTGGACTTCTCCACCCATCGGCAAGCGAGCAGAGCGGTTCCGCAGAAATCTTCGCGCAGGCTTCGCGCGGGGCGCGAGAACTGGGAGCGGAAGACCTTCTGGATCAGCGGAATGTCCGCGTCGGGCTCTTGAACGGCCCGCTGGTAGAGATCGTACTTGTCAGCGCGCCTCGCGGTCGCCGCAGCGCGCCGTCTCGGCGCGCGCTTGTTCTTTTTCTGCCCCATTTGAATTCCCGCCTCCAGTTCGGCTCCTAGCGGGGGAAGCTTCGCTTCCCTTGCGGCGCCCCTCGAACCCGTTCCGGGTTCGAGCGGCTAGAGAGCAGCATCCTCGCTCAGAACGCCGCTTGGCTCAATGACTTGCCGGTTCCGCAAGCCTCGAATTTTTCCCGAATCGCAGCGTCAAAAACGTCAGCTCGGCCAGCTTCAACGACAGGAGGAGTCATCGATGGCTCGAATCGCTCAGCCTCTAGCGAAATGGCGCAGCGCCCTCATCATCGGATCCGCCGCGATGCTGCTCGTCGTACCCAGTGCGGCCTGGGCGGGCTCCGGCCATGGCCACGGCGACCGGCACCGAGACTGCAATCAGCGTGGCTCGTATTTCGCCCACGCCGGCAACCACCACGGATCCAACGGCAACTACCACGCATCCAACGGCAACAACCACAAACACCACAACCACGGGAAGTCGAAGCGGCAGCGGAAGCACGACGTCGACTTCTATTGCGGGCCCTGCCATCGCCACTTCAGCGCGCGTGACGAGCTGTATGTACACGTCGAGCTTCAGCATCACGTTCCATTCAGGCATCTCTCGGGTGCGATCAGTTTCTCCGTTTTTGGCTGGATCTTTCTGGGCTGATCACGGGTCGCTGAGCAAGCGGCCGAGGGCTGCGCGCTAGCCCGACACTGCGTGGGATAGAGCAGCGGTAGTGAGGACGGAACCTCGCCGCCGCCCGCTTTGGACGCGAATCGCTCAGTGGTCGGACGCGAATCGCTCAGCGGTCGGACGCGAATCGCTCAGGGTCGGATGCGGCGCCGGCGGCGATCAAATCTAGGAAATCCGGATCCCGCCACTCGCGATCTTCTTCACCGAAACGAGCGACGACGAGATTCAGTCCGGTGATCACATACAGTCGCTGGTTGCCCGCACCGGCCGCCATCGCGAGAGCGCCGAGGCGATCGCCGTCGCTGGGTTCGCTCGCATCTGCTGCGCGGGTGTCGACGGGATTCAGCCAGAAGGTGAGGCCGAAGCGCGGTTGCACGTCTCCCGGCTCGAGGCACGCCTCGATACCTGCCTCGTCCAGCACGACTTCGCCCTGCCAACGCCCCCGGTCTCGCATCAGCACGCCAAATTTCGCCCAGTGATAGGCGGTCATTCGCGCGCCGTTCGCGAGATCCGGATTGCCTGCCGCATCCCGCTCCCAGCCGGCGAGTTCGAGACCGATCGGCTCGAGGATTCGCTGCTCGAGGAAGGCGAGCGCATCGAATCCTTCGGGTGCGAATCGGCGGCGCAGGAATTCTCCGAACACGGCTAGGTGGCTCGGCCCAACCTGGAAGCGCTCGCCGGGCTCGGCGATCATCTCGAGCGCGAGCGCTCGCTCGTAGTGGTTTGCGGGCTTTTCCCGCAGCAGCGGCCAGACGCCGGATTCGAGGCCGCTCGTGTACTGGAGCAGGTGTCGGACGCGCATGTCGTCTTTCCAGCGAATACCGTCCCACTCTTGGATTGCGGAAGAGACGGGCTCGTCGAGGTCGAGCAGGCCGTCGGTCTCGGCGGCGATTGCGACCGGACCCCAGAAACTCTCGCTCGCGCCGTGGAGCGGATGGGCTTCGTCGACCGGGTGGCCATTCTGACCGATCGCGAGTGCGACGCGATCGCCCTCGATGACGACCAGCGCGAGCCCGCCGTGTTCAGCCGAGTACGCGACGGCCCGCTCGTAGGCGGGATTCTCGACCACGAGCTGCCCGCTGGGCTCGACGTTTTCGGAACTGGGCTTGACGTTTTCGTAACCGGGCTCGACGGAGATCGGAATCGGGGTTGGAGCGGACGCCCCGTGGCAACCGAACCCGCCAGACCCGGCGAACGCCAGCATCGCGGCGCCCATCGAACACCCGATTTCTCGAATTCGCTTCACGCTTCTCGCCGGCTCGTCACGCCGCGGGATCGTAGCCGAGATTGGGCCCGAGCCAGCGCTCGACTTCCCCGATGCTCAAGTTTTTTCGACCCGCGTAGTTGCGGACCTGGTCGCGGTCGATTCGACCGACCGTGAAATAGCGCGCTTCGGGGTGGGCGAAGTACAACCCGCTCACACTCGCCGCGGGGAGCATCGCGCAATTTTCGGTCAGCTCGATCCCCACCGCGGGGGCGCCGAGCAACTCGAACAGCTTGCGCTTCTCGGTGTGGTCCGGGCACGCCGGATATCCGAACGCTGGTCGGATGCCGCGGTACTTCTCCGCGATCAGATCGCTCGGGTCGGGGTTTTCGCGATTTTCGTAGCACCAATCGCGCCGCGCGCGCGCGTGGAGATACTCGGCGAACGCCTCGGCGAGTCGATCCGCGAGCGCCTTGGTCATGATCGCGTTGTAGTCGTCGAGATCCTTTTCGAAGTCCGTCGCGAGGTCTTTGGCTTCGGCTCCCGAAGTGACCGCGAATGCGCCCAGATGGTCGCGCAGGCCACTGCGCAACGGAGCTACGAAATCGGCCAGACAGCGGCTCGGCGCGCCGTCCGCAATCTCGGACTGCTGTCGCAGCAGGTTGAAGCGCACGAGTTCCTCGGCTCGGCTGTCGTCCGTGAACAGTACGATGTCGTCCCCGTCGCTCGCCGCGGGCCAGAAGCCGTAAACGCCGCGCGGCGTGAGCCGCTTCTCGGCGATGATTTGACGCAGTAGCGTCTGCCCGTTCTCGAACAATTCGCGCGCAGCTTCTCCGTATTTCGGGCTGTCGAAGATCTTCGGAAATTTTCCCTTCAGCTCCCAGGCGCTGAAGAAGAACGTCCAGTCGATGTATTTCTCGAGATCCTCGAGCGAAACGTCGTCAATCACGCGGCGCCCTAAAAATCGGGGCACTGGGAGGTCCTCGGCCGCGAAAGCGATCGAAAGCCGATTCTCGATCGACTTCTGGTAGGCGAGCAGCGGTCTGGATTTCCGGCCCTCGTGGATGTAGCGGAGCTGCTCCTGCAACTCGTGGTTCTTCCGGTCGAACTCCGAACGCAACTTCGGGTTGAGCAGCGCACCCACGACACCCACCGCTCGGGACGCATCGTGAACGTGAACCGCGCTATGGCTGTAAGCCGGTGCGATCTTGACCGCGGTGTGTTGTTTGCTGGTCGTCGCACCGCCGATCAGCAGCGGTTTGTCGATTCCGCGCCGCTCCATTTCGCGCGCGACGCTGACCATCTCGTCGAGAGAAGGCGTAATCAGGCCGCTCAACCCGATCAGGTCGCAATTGCGATCGACGGCCGTCTTCAAGATGTCGTCACAGTGGACCATCACGCCGAGATCGATCACCTCGTAGCCATTGCAGCCCAGAACCACTCCCACGATGTTCTTTCCGATGTCGTGTACGTCGCCCTTGACGGTCGCCATGACGATTCTTCCGCGGCCTTTCTGCGTGGCGTCCTTTCCCCCCTGCATGAAGGGTTCGAGATAGGCGACCGCGCGCTTCATCGCGCGCGCGCTCTTGACCACCTGGGGCAGGAACATCTTGCCCGCGCCGAAGAGGTCGCCGACGATCTGCATGCCCGCCATCAGCGGCCCCTCGATTACCTCGAGCGGGCGCGTTGCGCGCGCGCGCGCCTCCTCGGTGTCCTGCTCGATGAAGTCGACCACGCCGTGGACGAGCTCGTACTGGAGCCGCTCCTCGACGCTGCTCGCGCGCCAGCGAAGGTCGAGCTGCTTCTTCTTGCCGCTTCCGGTGACGGACTGCGCGAACTCCACCAACCGCTCGGTCGCGTCCGGTCGGCGATTGAAGATCACGTCTTCCACCCGTTCTAGTAGATCTTTCGGGATGTCCTCGTAGACGCCGAGCTGACCCGCGTTGACGATCGCCATGTCCATGCCCGCGCGGACGGCGTGGTAGAGGAATGCGGTGTGCATCGCCTCGCGCACGAGATCGTTCCCGCGAAACGAAAACGACAGATTGCTGACGCCGCCGCTGATCCTCGAGCCCGGGCAGCTCTGCTTGATGATGCGCGTCGCTTCGATGAAGTTTCGCGCGTAGTCGTTGTGTTCCTCGATCCCCGTCGCGACCGCGAGGATATTCGGGTCGAAGATGATTTCCTGCGGCCTGAAACCCGCGGCCTCAGTCAGCAGCCGGTAGGCGCGCTTGCAGATCTCGACCTTGCGCTCGACGCTGTCTGCCTGACCGGCTTCGTCGAACGCCATCACCACCACCCCGGCTCCGTAGCGCTGGATGGTCTTTGCCTTCGCGAGGAAGTCGGCTTCGCCCTCCTTCAAGCTGATCGAATTGACGAAGCCCTTGCCCTGGACGCACTTCAAGCCCGCCTCGATCACGGACCATTTGGAACTGTCGATCATGATCGGGATCGCGGCGATCTCCGGTTCGGTCGCGATCAGGTTGAGAAACGTGGTCATCGCCTGCTGCGAGTCGAGCATCCCCTCGTCCATGTTGACGTCGAGGATGTTGGCGCCTCCGCGCACCTGATCGAGCGCGACCTCGCTCGCAGTCGCGTAATCCTCAGTCTTGATCAGGTTCATGAAGCGACGCGAACCGGTCACGTTCGTGCGTTCGCCGATCATCGTGAAGATCGAGTCTGGCCGTAGACTCAGACGTTCGAGCCCGCTGAAGTGCGCGACCGCGTCATCGGGCACGGGTAGCGCGCGCGGTGCGACGCCCTCGACTGCCGCGGCGATCGCGCGGATGTGATCCGGTGTCGTCCCGCAGCAGCCGCCGACCAAATTGACCAGGCCGCTCGCCGCGAACTCTCCGACGAGGTCTGCCGTGGTCTCGGGTCCTTCGTCGTAGCTTCCGAATGCGTTCGGTAGCCCGGCGTTCGGATACGCGCTGATGTGGACCGGCGCGACCGCCGCGAGCTCCGCGAGAAACGGCCGCATCTCGGTTGCGCCGAGCGCACAGTTGATCCCCACGGAGATCGGGTTCGCGTGAGCGACCGAGGTCCAGAACGCGTCCACGGTCTGCCCCGAGAGCGTTCGACCGCTGCGGTCGGTGATCGTCACCGAGATCATCACCGGCAGCGAAATCGCGAGTTCGTCGAATGTGTCGAGGATCGCTGCGATGGCGGCCTTCGCGTTGAGGGTGTCGAAGATGGTCTCGATCAGCAGGATGTCGACGCCCGCTTCGATCAGCGCGCGCGCCTGCTCGCGGTAGGCGGCGTAGAGCTCGTCGAAAGTCAGATTTCGCGCCGCTGCATCGTCGACGTCCGGCGAAATCGAAAGCGTCTTGGGTGTGGGCCCGAGTGCGCCCGCCGCGAAGCGCGGCCGATCCGGCGTGCGCTCGCTCCAGCGCGCCGCGCAGGCGACGGCGATTTCCGCCGCGCGTCGGTTCATCTCGGCAACGAACGGCTCCAGCGCGTAATCGGCTTGTGCAATCGCATTGGCGCCGAAGGTGTTGGTCTCGACGATGTCCGCGCCGGCCTCGAAGAACGCTTCGTGGATTTCTTCCACGAGTGTCGGCCTGCTGAGCACGAGCGCTTCGTTGTTGCCCTTGAGATCGACCGGGTGATCGGTGAAGCGCTCGCCGCGAAAATCGGCTTCGCGTAGATCGCGCGCCTGGATCATGGTTCCCATCGCGCCGTCGAGGACCAGGATTCGCTGGGACAGCAGCCGTTCGAGCTGGGCGCGGCGGTCGGCTGAAGCCATCGACGGTCCTCCCTGGGATGAGTCCGGTATCGGGCGCCCAACTGCTGGAATGTAGTAAATTATCCTTTCATCTCAATGTAGTGATGGATTGAATATCCCCGTGGGGAAGAAAGCGAATCGGTTCGCGTAGGCGAGCGGGCCGCAGGGCTGGCGCGTCGGCCGCTATATCGGATCCCGAAACCGCGGAGCTCGGCCTTCCAGGTTCGCCCGCACCGATTCGATCTGGTTCGGGCCACCGATCAGCTCCCGCTGGAGTCGAGCCTCGAGTTCCAAGCGGGCCCGAATCGCGGCCGCATCGGGTTCGGCGAACAGCCGCTTCGCGGCGCGCACGGCATCCGGAGAGCGGCGCGCGATCTGGCGTGCGAGCCCGAGGGCGGCCTCCTTCGGCGCCTCGCTCAGATGGGTCGCGAGCCCGAGTTCGCGCGCTTCGACGCCCGCAACGATCCGGCCGGTCAAGACGAGTTCCTTGGCGACATCGAGCCCGACCAGGCGCTCGAGCGAGCCCGCGCCCGTCATGTCGGGAATCAGGCCCCACTGGATTTCCATTGCGGACAACTTTGCGTCCGCTGCGACGAAGCGAATGTCCGCAGCGAGCGCGAGCTGAAAGCCCGCACCGAAAGCCACCCCGTGGATGGCGGCGATCACGGGCACCGGCAGCTCCGTCCACACCCATGCCGCGCGCTGCACGAAGTTTGCGGCGGATTCGGAGCTGTTCTCGAGCAGCTCGTCCACGCTTTGCTCGAGCCCCGAAAACAGCGCGACGTCCAGCCCCGAAAACAGCGCGACGTCCAGCCCGGAACAAAAGGCGCGCCCTTCGCCCGACAGAACGACTGCGCGAAGCGCTGGATCCTTCGCGAGTTCGCTTCCCGTCGCGCCCAGCGCCTCGAGCATCGCGAGATCGCAGGCGTTTAGTTTGTCGGGTCGATCGAGGCGCACGTCTGCGATGCCGTCGGCATCGATTGATACGGATACACGGTCGGGCATCGAGTCTCCAACAGGCCTTCTTCAATCGATCCGGATCAGACGGCGCGCGCGCAACACCTGGCCATACATGTCGATTGCGCGCACCTCGATGACGTGGGTTCCGGGCGTCGGACTTGCGGGAAGCGAGCCCACCCACAGATGCGGCGATTCGATTGCGGGTGGCAGAAAGAACCGGGGCCGCGGCGTCCGCTGGAGATCGCGCTCGATCGCGGCGAGATAGTAGGGATCCTCGCGGGCTTCCCGCTGCAGCGGCGTCCACTCGCCCGTTTCGCCCAGGCGCATTTCGACCCGGGTTCGCTCCGAGCCATTGAAGACGTTCACGACGACCTCGGTCTCGGCGGCGCGTTCCGCAGTCGTCGCGTCGGCCGCAGAGATGTTCATCTGGTAGTCCGCGGGTCTTCGCGCCGCCTTGAAGCGAATCGAATAGCGATGCCCGTCGAATTCGATGATCGAGTAACCGTTTGGCGCGCCACAGCGCATCGTGGCGTGGGGGATGCCGATCTCGTCTTCGGCTCCCAACCACCAACTCCCCGACGTCGTTGCGAGGACCATCTGGTGGTGGGGCTGCGGGCCCTCGAAACCCCCTTCGGTCCCGTAGAAGTGATTGTCCTGATAGTGGTTGTGCCCTGCCAGCGAGAGCGTGTAGGGGTGGCGCTCGAGCGATTCGAACAGGCTACGCCGTTCGGCGACGGAGTGGGGTGGGCTCTCGAACGGAATGTGCATCGCCAACACGATGAGCCGATCTTCGGGTAGCGTCTTCAGGTAGTTGTCGACGAACTTCAGCTGGCGGTCGGAAATTCCCGCGTGGTACGGCCCCGGGGTCCCCTGCTCGTCCTTCTGACCCGTGTAGACCACGTCGTCGAGCACGACGAAGTGGACCTTCCCGTAGGCGAACGCGTAGGTGGGCGGCCCGTAGACGCGTTCGAAGCTTTCGTCCGAGTCGCGATCCGATGTGGCGTCGAAGTTGAGGTCGTGATTCCCGATCGCGTTGTACCAGGGAAGGCCGATTCGCCCAATCGATCGATTGAGCGGTTCGAAGAGTGAAAGGTCGTCCCCGACCAGGTCGCCGAGTGTCATTCCGAACGCGGCTTCCGTGCCGATGACCTCTTCGATGATGTCGCGATTCAGCAGATTCAGCTCTTCGAGCGTGTAGGGCTGGGTGTCCGCGAACAGGATCGCTCGAAACGAACTCGGCTCCCGCTGGCGGTACAGTGGAAAGTCGATCCGATCCGGCAGCGGTCCCGTCGGCGCGACGCCCGGAAAGGCAAAGCCCGCTGGAGAGCCGTCGGGTTTGTGGATGTAGTAAAAGCGCGGCAGTCCGTTGTCGTCTAGTGGTGTCGCCCAGCCCTCGGGTTTGACGATGAAGACGATCGCGTCGTCGTCGACCGCGATCCGATATCGGCCACGCCAATCCGTGAGCACGACATCGACCCCGTTCGATACCGCGACTCCGTGAACGCCGAAGTCGAGTCGGTCGCGAACGCCGTTTTGGTTGCGGTCGTGGAACACCGCACCCGAGGCGTGAAGGCCCTCGGCTTCGGTGGCTGCGTCGAGCGGAGCAGCGATCAGCAGCGGTATTGCGAATGCGAATGCGAATGCGAATGCGAGTGCGATAGCGATTGCGCGCGCGCGTGCGAGTACGAGTACGAGTACGAGCATCGTGTGCCGGTCAGTGGGTGGTCGGACGCGGCGCCGCCGGCCGCAGGGCGGGGGCTATCGCGCGCGCGACGCGCACCCGATCGCGCGCGCGCGGCAGATAGACGGTGAACGTCGAGCCTCGACCCGGCTCGACGTCCACCGAGAGATCGCCTCCGCAGGCCTGGAGTAGGCGGTAGACGGTCGACAGCGGGAGCCGCCCGTCGCTCCGGGTCGCAGGCTCTGCGGCGGAGTCCGGATCGAAGAGTCTGGCGAGTGCGTCCGCGTCGATTTCCCTTCCGCTGTGTCGGACGCAAAGCGTCACATAGCAAAGCGGCAGCATGGGCGGCATTTGCGCAGATTCGAGCGCCGCGATTTCGAGATGGGCGGTTTCGAGCCACAACTCGCCTCCGTCGGGCATCGCATCGCGAGCGTTCATCACGAGCGTGCGCGCGATGGCCTTGAACGGCACGTTCTGCGCCGCCGCAAAGCCAAGATCGGGATCCAGCTTCATCGCCAAGTGCACCGATTTTCCCGCCAGGCTGCGAAGCTCGCCCGCGATTTGCTCGAGGATTCGATTGGCGTCGATCGCGCGCTCGACGTGCGCGCGTGCGACGTTCCGTTCGGGGCGGGGCGGCTGCACGCGGATTGCGGCCGACTTCGGGTCATCGCGCGGTTCGCGTCGCAAGGCTGCTGGCGAGCGCTCTGCGCCCGCCGAAAGGTTCGATTCGACTGCGCGCTGGGATCGAATCTCGAGGTCTTCGGCGTTCTCGATCTCGGTCCCGATCCAGCGCGCGATCAGCCGGATCAAATCCTTTTCGGTTCCGTTGAAGCGAACTCTTCGCGGCTCGAAGCTCGCGAAACTGAGCGTCCCGCTCGCGATGCCGCGCACGCGTATCGCCGCGCCCAGATAGGCGCGGAACCCGAAGGCCGCGCGATCGCGCGATCGCGGCAGATGCGACGCCTCGATTCGTTCGATGCCGACGGGCCGCTCGGAATCGAGTGTGTACTTGAGGAAGCCTTCGTCGAGCGGAAAGTGCGCGCCCGAAGCGACCGGAAAGTGATCGGGCGCGAAAACCGCGGCAACCTCGAATCGGTCGCTGTGGGCCTTCGCGAGCATGGCGACTTCGAGCTCGAAGCGGGCGGCCGCCATCTCGAGCAGCCGCGCGATCTTGGTGTCGCGCGGGGTCGAGCCGTCCGCGCTCAGTTCGTTGATGACGCGGACGATCTCCATGCTGTCCCAGTGGAGCTTTTCGGCGCGGTCGCGTTCCGAAAGCGTGCGCCAGAGCGCGGTCGTTCCGAATACGGCGAGCGTTCCCGCCGCGATGCCCGCGAGCCCCTGCAACGCCGAGAGGTTCCAGGCGAACGCTTGGTTCCAGCCGGTCCACAGCGCGACGGTTGATTGGATCGCGATCAGCAGAAAGAGCGCGCCGAAGATTCCGACGCGGGTCTCGCCACTGCGGTTCCAGAGCGCGACGCAGCCCACCAGCGCCGCGAGCAGCAGGGCGATCGAGAGCATCGACAATGCGCTCATGCTGAGATCTCCACCCGCAGCGCCGGAATCCCGGTCTCCGGCGCGCAGCGTTCCAGCGTCGCGGCTATTTTGGGGGGGTGTCCGGATCCTAGCGGAACCACGTCGATTTCGGAAAGCGCAGCGCCCCTGGAGGTGCCCGTGGCGAGTGAAAAAATCATCGGCCTCGGATTGTGCGTGATCGACCACGTCTACGTCGTCGAGGGCCTCGATTTCGCGGAACCCCGAACCCGCTTTACCGAGCGACTGATTGTGTCCGGCGGCATGATCGGAACCGCCATCTCCCAGGCCGCCAAGCTCGGCTGTGACGCGCACGTTCTCTCGATGCTCGGCGACGACGAGGACGGTCGCTTCGTGCGGCGATCACTCGAAGCGGCCGGCGTCGAGACGCGGCGACTCGAAATCTCGCGCGAGGCCGCTACGACGGTCGCCGTGGTGCTCGTGGAGCGGAAAAGCGGCGAGCGGCGTTTCATCGTTCCGGATCGGCGCGCGCTGGAGGCGGGCGCCCCCGATTTCGATCTCAGCGCGATCGATCGATCGACCACGTTGCTCGTGGATGGGCATTTCCCCGAACAAGCTCTGCGCGCGGTTCGTCGCGCGAGGGAGGCCGGGGCGTCGGTGGTCGGCGATTTCCATCGGCCGAGTTCGACGGTTCGCAAGTTGTTGCCCTACGTCGACTATCCGGTCGTTCCGCTCGAGTTTGCGGAACTCTTTTCTCCGGGAGATCCGCAGCGGGCGCTGCTCGAAATGGCCGATCAGTTCGGCGGGATCCCCGTCGTGACGCTGGGCGCGAAGGGTGGGCTCTATCTCGACGACGGCCGCGTGCGCCGATTCGCGGCGCGTCCGGTTAGAGTGGTGGATACGACCGGCGCGGGCGACGTCTTCCACGGCGCCTTCGCGGCGGGGCTATCGCGGGGATGGGCGCTCGAGAAATCGATCGAACTCGCCTCGCGCGCAGCTGCGCTCTGCTGCACGGCTCTCGGTGGGGCGGGGCGCTTGATGACGCGCGAAGAATCGCTCGCGGAGTCCGGCTAGCGGGGGAAGCTTCGCTTCCCTGGCGGCGCCCCTCGAACCCGTTCCGGGTTCGAGCGGCTAGCGGACGAGGAACGCAATCTCGCAAGGGGCGAGGAACGCCGACTCGTTAGGGGA
>CAZBSV010000017.1:0-5232 GCA_964494795.1 uncultured Spirochaetales bacterium
ATTCCGCGCTCAAGGGCGTCGTGATCTACGGGAAGGCCGAACTCAGCGAAGACATCGACACCATCATTGCCACACTCGAAGCTGCGTCGCGCAAGCAGACATCAGAAGCAAATCCGCAAAGCGGTGTGGTCACGAACGAAGTAATGCGGAAATCGGCCTCGAAACGCATCCTGATCCGCGTCAAACCCGACCGCATCGTCTCCTGGGACCACTCCAAACTCGACGGGATCTATTGACTGCCAGCCGCTGGAGTTGCGCCTGAGGCGCGCGGACGGGATGCCTGCTCGCTCTAACACCCGATTCGGCGCGGCGTGAACAGTCTGGTATGCGCCTGAGCGCCGGGGTGGGATGCCTACTCGCTCTAACACCATGTCGCTCGCAGAGGCCGCTGGAGTATGCCTGAGGCACGCGGGCGAGAGGCCTGTTCGCTCTAACACCATGTCGCTCGCAGGCCTCTCGCCCGCGTGCCTCAGGGTTGGTTGCTGGAAGGAAATTCTTGCACGAGGATTGTCTTCTTGATTCTTACACCTGCTCGCTCGAGCAATCGGTCCTGCGCACCGACAAAAACGGCATATGCAGCCGACCCTGAGCGCTGGCGTTGGGATGCCTGCGAGCGACATGGTGTTAGAGCGAGTAGGCATCCCAACGCCAGCGTTCAGGCACGCATCAGGTGGTTGACGCCGCCCTGGATCCGGTGTTAGAGCGAGCAGGCATCCCAACGCCAGCGTTCAGGCGCGCATCAGGTGGTTGACGCCGCCCTGGGTCGGGTGTTAGAGCGAGCAGGGCGCCGCGACTAGAAGGGCATTCCGCGGTCGTTGGCGTCGGCGGCGAAGATGGCGCGGATGAACATTGCGACTGCGACGCCGAGCGGGAGGAGCACGCCGAGCAGGTAGGCGGCGAAACGCGGCTCGAAAAACCAGCCGAGGAAGTTCGCGATCAAGACGAATTCGACCAACACCGCCATCACCACGACGAGCGTGTCGAAGAGAATCGTTTCGCGCAGCAGCGCGCTGCCGAAGATGCGCAGTTGGCGCGCGTAGATACTGCCCACGTGGAGCGGGGACGTGACGGCAAGGGCGCCACTTCCGAGCGCCCAGATCTTCTCGTTTTCGACCACTCCCGCGAGTATGAAGGGAAGGAACGCGAAGATCATTACGCTCGCACTGCTCTCGACCATGAGTCGCAGTCGAAGTCGATGCATGGCGTCGCCCGACTCGGCGGATTTCGGCCGCAATGCTGACATGATTCCCGCAAAGCCGATGGTCGCGATTGCAATTTCGGCAATCGCAAGAAGTGCTTCGTCGGAATTCACGGAAGTCTCCAATCGAACGGCGCTGACTCGGCCGCAGAAGCTACCAGAATTCTGCCCACTCAACGCGCGGCGGTCGAGGCTGGCCGAATTCGCGCCGCGCGGCGAGATCCGGCTCCCGGTTCGGCCTGTGAAATGCGTTGCGGGCGGCTCGCCTGCTTTCGATCAGGAACCGCTCAGGTCGGTCAGGAATTGCTGGAAGACGGCGTGCACGGCTTCGGCGAACGCGTTCGCCGAAGCTGCGACCGTCGAGTCTTTTGCGGCGCGCTCTTCGCGGTAGCTGCGGTTGACGAGAACTTCGTCAGCCTCCGCGCTGGTTGCGGTGAACTCGATTTCCACCACCACGCGCACTTTTGGCTCGAGCACGCGTTCGAAATGGCGAATGCGGCCCGCGACCACGTAATCGGCCTTGGCGCGCGTGGTCGCCGGCATGACGCTGTCGGCCGCCCCCGCAGCGCGCAAGAACGAGACCAGTTCCACCTGGAGCAGGAGCGCCGGTGGATCCGACCAACGGTGGTAGGGGTGTTGCTGGATCTCCGTCGCGTCCGCAGTCTGCTGGTAGAGGAGTTGGCGTTCGCTGGTGAGGGCGTCGACCCGCAAGCGATCAATTTGGAGGATTCCTTCGAGCCGCTTTGCGGCGGGCGCGTCCGGGACGCCGGCATCGATGCGGTAGTAGTGGTCGGTGGGAGCCGGGCTCGACGTGCAGCCGTCTAGCAGCAGGCACAGGCCAGCGCCGATCAGCAGCGCTCTCATTCGACTTGCTGCGTGCCAGTCCATCATCACCTGGTGTCGTCGTCGACCGCATCGCGACCCCGCAACAACACGCTCGGGTCCCGGCGGATCTGGTCGCTGAATTCGTTGGCGTTTCGCGTCGTGTCCTCGAGGTTGCTCGAGATTGCATCGATGTGCCGCGCCACGGCCTCGAGAGAAGCGTGCAGATCGACGAGTGAGTGTCCAATCTCGCCGCTGTCGTCGTCGATCAAGGCGTTCACCTTTTCGAGGACAGCGTCGATTTGCGCCTTGGTGACTTGCAGTCCGTTGGTCATCTCCGACACATCTTCGGATACGGCGCTGAGGTTGGTCAGGATGATCTCTACGCGCTTGGCGTTTTCGGCGCTCAGGAGATCTTCGATCCGGTCGTTCATCGTCTGGAGCATCCCTCGAAGTTGCTGGGCGTTTTCGTCGTTGAGCACCGAGCTCACGGAACTGGTGATTTCTTCGATCCTCGGCTTTACGAACTCGAACAGATCCGAAACGCTCGACATCGCGTCGCCCGCAGCGCTGAGCAGGTCGCCCTGCTCTCGGCTCGAGATCTCACTGTCCGGCTCGAGAAGCGCCTCCGACGCTCCGCCGCTGATGTTGACGACGAGGGCCGCCAGGAAGGACGGCGCGGTCGTCTCGGCAAGCGCGCTGGTCGGGATCGGCCAGCCCTTCTCGACCTCGATGTCCACGCGATAGTTCTTGCTCCCGGGCGCCGCACCCTCGTTGCGCTGAATCTTCTCGATCAGGCCGATCTGATAGCCCTCGAACAAGATTTGGGTTCCGGGCTTCAGGCCCATCACTTTGTTCCAGAGGATGTAGTAGTGATCCGTCGAGCCGGCCACGCCCGAAAGGACGGCGAGCCACAACACGAGCGCCGTCAGCATCGAGAGCACGAAGGCTCCCACCGCGATGTAGTTTCGATTGGCTTGCTTCATCGATTGAGAACCCTAGCAGCTCGAACCCGGAACGGGTTCGAGCTGCGCCGCAAGGGAAGCGAAGCTTCCCCCGCTAGGTCTGCCCCATCAGTCGTGCCAGGTATTCGTCGGGGTCCACTTCGCCTTCTTCGAATCTCCGATTGAGCAGGCTCTGGATCCGCTCATTGCTGTTGTTTCGCACCTCGTCGACAGTTCCAACGGTCAAGACATTTCCCCGATCCAGCACGGTGATCCGATCGGCGATCTTGAACGCGCTGTCGAGTTCGTGGGTTACCACGACGATCGTCATCCCCATTGCATCCCGCAATCGAAGGATCAGCTCGTCGAGCGCGGCAGAAACCACCGGGTCGAGCCCCGCCGAGGGTTCGTCGCAGAAGAGCAGCGCGGGGTCCATGATGATGGCCCGCGCGAGCGCAGCTCGCTTGATCATCCCACCCGACAGTTCCGAAGGCATCAGCTTTTCGAAGCCGGCGAGGTCGACCACCTCGAGTTTGAGGCGCGCCATGATGTCCATCGTCATTCGATCGAGATCGGTGTGCTCGCGAAGCGGCAAGATGATGTTTTCGCCCACCGTCATCGAGCTGAAGAGGGCGCCGCCCTGAAACGCCACGCCCATCTTCCGGCACAGCGTGTAGAGCTCCGTCTGGCTGAGCTCGCCAAGCGTGTGGCCGAGCAGCTTGATCGAACCCGAGGTGGCCTGCTCGAGCGCCATCAGGTGCCGAAGCAGGGTGCTCTTGCCCGATCCGCTGCCGCCCATGATCACCATGATCTCGCCCTTGTAGATCGTGAGGCTGACACCGTTGAGGATCTTGCGATCGCCGTAATGGGTGACGAGGTCGCGAACCTCGATCACCGGCCGGGGCGTTTCAGCTTGCGTCATCTCAGGTCGTCGTCGCGAAAACGAAGATCATGTCCGTCATCACGATCGCCGTGATTCCATGAACCACCGCGGCAGTCGTCACGCGGCCGACGCCTTCGGCGCCACCCTTGACGGAAACGCCGTCGACGACCGCCACGATCGTAATCAACACCGCAAAGATCAGACTCTTCGTCAGTCCGTGCATGAGGTCATCGGCGTCAATCGACGCGTTGATTTGTGTAAAGAACGCGCCCACGGTGGTTCCGATCTGCGGCGCGACATACAGCGCCGACCCGATCAACGAAATTCCGATCGACCACAGCGTCAACGCCGGAAGTACGATCATCATTCCGATCAACGCGGGCACGACGAGGAATCGGATCGGGTTGATGCCCATCACCTTGAGGGCATCGACTTCCTGACTGATCACCATCGTGCTGATGCGGGCGGCGAGTGCCGAGCCGGACCGGCCGGCGACCAGGATGCCCGTGATCAAGGGCCCGAACTCGCGCGTTACCGATAGCGCCACCATGAAGGTTACCTGGTGTTGGGCGCCGAACTGCTCGAGAGAATTGATGCCCTGCATCGAGAGCGTGACGCCGATCGCCACCGAGAGCATCGATACGATCGGGATCGCGCTCACGCCGATCAGCATCATCTGGGCGAAGACGGGCTCGGCGCGGACCCGCTGACGCACCCGGCGACCGAAGACGAACCAGTAGAGGGATTCGAAGAAGAGGTGCGCGCCGAAGCCGAAGGCCTCGACGAATCGCGCAGCGCCTCGCCCGGTCGACTCTAGATAGTGTATCGGCGAGCCGCGCCCTTCACGCGCTGCCATGCAGGCCTTCGGACAGGGTCTCGTGGATCGTGAAAACCTTGTCGAGTCGGGCGAGTTCGAGCACCCGCAACGCAGACGCGTTCACCGCGACCAGCACGAAGCGCTTTCCCTTGCGCTTGGAGGCCTGGAACGCTTCGACGAGACTCGCAACGCCAGAGCTGTCGATGTAGCTGACCGCCGAGAGGTCGACGAAGACGTCCTTCTCCTGTCCGACGCACTTCAAGAGAACTTCGCGCGCCTTCGGGGAGTGCTCGAGATCCACATCGCCTTCGAAGGATACGACGAGGCTTCCCTGCTCTTCTCGGATCGAGTGTTCCATGGGATCCACCTCGGCGTGCCACCGTTCAGTCGATTCTTCGCACCATTCTTAACAAATTCCCGCGCCCGGAGGGGGGCTTGTGGAATTCCACTTCATCCATCACGCGCCGGATGAAATGGGTGCCGAGCCCGCCCGGCCGAATGTCGTCCAGGTCGCGCGGCTTGACCCGGCCCGGGTCGATCGTCGGTGCGTGATCCGCGAGCGAGAAGA
>CAZBSV010000018.1:0-2220 GCA_964494795.1 uncultured Spirochaetales bacterium
GGGCAGGTCGCGCGTGTAGTAGCCGCCGTCGGGAAACGCTGGAACGCCCTGCTCGACGATGTGGCCGACGCTTGTGAGGGTGTAGTATTCGTCGACTGTGAGCTGCCGCTCCCCAAGCGCGTGGAAGCGCGCGAACAGGCCCGCCACGCTGCATAGCAGCAGGACAACGGTGCCGGCGACGGCCGCCAGTCGCCAGCCGGCCAGTCGCCAACCGGCCAGTCGCTGACCGAGATGGGTGTGAGTGGAAGTGCTCACGGAAGGGCGAGTCTGCCCCTTCGGTTGAATTTCTGCAATACAATGGCTTGCCGGGTCGAAGAGGTATTTCGATGAACAGCCGATTTCGAGAGCGAGGGTAGATCCAGGTCGTGTGCGGAATCGTCGGCATCCATTCGTTTCGCGAGCCCCGGGCGATCGACCGCGATCTGCTCGCTGCGATGAACCACTCGATCACCCATCGCGGCCCGGACAGCGACGGCTTCCATATCGAGGCGAACCGGATCGGGCTCGCCATGCGGCGCCTTTCGATCATTGACGTCGAGGGTGGCGCCCAGCCAATCGCCAACGAGGACGAAACGATCTGGATCGTCTTCAATGGAGAGATCTACAACTTTCGCGAACTCCGTGCAGAGCTGGAAGCGAAGGGGCACCGATTTCGGACGCGCAGCGACACCGAGACCATCGTCCATGCCTATGAGGAGTTCGGAGACGACTGCGTGTCGAGATTGCGCGGCATGTTCGCATTCGCGATCTGGGACTCTCCGCGGCAGCGTCTGCTGCTGGCACGCGACCGCGTGGGGGTGAAGCAGCTCTTCTATACGGTCGTCGGGGGCCAGCTCATCTGGGGATCGGAAATCAAGGCGCTGCTCGAGCACCCGAGCGTCGAGCGGCGGCTGCGGCCCGCGGCCGTCAACCACTTCCTCACCTATTCCTACGTACCCGAACCGCTCACGATGTTCGAGGGCATCGACGAGCTGCGAGCGGGGCACGTGCTCGTTGCCGAGCGCGGCGAGATCAGCGTCCGATGCTACTGGCAGCTCAGCTACGAAGTCGACCACAACCTCGGAATCGAAGCGGCCGCCGAAGGCCTTCGCGAACAGCTCGACGAGGCCGTCCGTATCCGCCTGATCTCGGATGTGCCGCTGGGCGCCTTTCTCTCGGGCGGGATCGACTCCGGCGCGATCGTGGCGCTGATGGCGCGCCACTCGAACGCACCCGTCAATACATTCTCGATCGGTTACGCGTCCGGCGGAGAAGCTTTCGATGAAAGGGTCTACGCGCGAGAAATCGCGCAGCGCTACGCGACCCACCATCTGGAATTCGAGATGCAACCCGATCTTGTTTCGATCATGCCGCGTATCGTCCGCGCGTTCGACCAACCGAGCGCCGACTCGACCGCGATCCCGACCTGGTATCTATCCGAGCTGACGCGGAAGCACGTGACGGTGGCGCTCTCCGGTGTCGGAGGCGACGAGGTTGCGGCCGGTTACGAGCGCTATCGGGGGGCAATGCTCGCCGAGCACTTCGGCTGGCTGCCCGGCTGGTTGCGGCGCGGTGTGATCGCGCCGCTCGTGAGCGCGCTGCCCGATCCGCGCAGCGGCCACCAGTGGGTTCAGCGCGCCAAGCGCTTCGTAAGATCGCTTGAATTCCCTTTTGATGACCGCTACTTCGAGCTGATCTCTCAATACAATACTACGCTTCGGAAAAGTCTTCTCACGCCCGAGATTTGCGAGCAGATCGATCTCGACGAACCCCGCAGCCACTTCCATTCGATCATCGATCTCGTCCGGGATGCCGACCCGCTTAACCGCGCGCTGTTTGCGGATCTGAAGCTCTTCGTTCCGGGAAATCTGCTGACGCTGACGGACCGGATCTCGATGGCGCATTCGCTCGAGGTGCGCGTGCCGTTCCTCGACCACCGCGTGCTCGAATACGCCGCGCGAATCCCGCCCGAGTACAAGCTGCGCGGACTCGAAACCAAGTACATCCTGAAGCGCGCCGTTGCTGACCTGCTGCCCGCGGACTTCCTGCGCCGACGCAAGATGGGATTTTCGGCACCCCTTGCGGTGTGGTTCCGGGGGGAACTGCGCTCTTTCGTGGAAGACACGCTATCGCGAGAGTCGATTCGCTCGGCCGGAGTATTCGATCCGAATGTCGTGCGGCGCCTGCTCGACGACCACTTCGAACGCCGCGCCAACAACGACAACCAGATCTGGGCGCTGA
>CAZBSV010000019.1:0-36517 GCA_964494795.1 uncultured Spirochaetales bacterium
CGCAGGTAGTGGGATTCGGCCTCGTCCCAGAGGTCGCGCATCGCGAGAGCGTCGCCGATCCCCGCGTGCGCGCGCGCGTTGTTCGGATTGGCGGCGCGAGCGGCCACGAACAGCTCTTGCGCGAGCGGGCTGTCTTCGTGGTCCAACGCGAGTTCGCCGAGCGCGACCGTGATTTCGTCCTGCGCCAACTGCCGAACGCTGGGTGGGGCGGATTTATGGCCGAAGGGCGCCAGTGGAATCGCGACCGCCTGATACTTCCCGTTTAGATAGTCGATCAGCTGCGTGCGGAGCTGCTTCATCGAGACGCCGAACGCCTCCTCGAAGGCTTCGACGTCCGTCTTCCCCGCTTCGACCAAGGCGAGATACTCGTCCATCTCTTCTCGGGGCGAGTGTTCCGGCCCGCGACCGAGCTGAAGCCAGTGGACGAGCGCCCAGGATTGTTCGTAGAACATC
The DNA here is from genome assembly GCA_964494795.1 of uncultured Spirochaetales bacterium. Classification (GTDB taxonomy): domain Bacteria; phylum Myxococcota_A; class UBA9160; order UBA9160; family SMWR01; genus JACZVU01. The sequence continues at coordinate 454 of CAZBSV010000019.1, forward strand.
GTGCCGTGGATCGTCGAGCCCGGGCGTGCCGAGATGATCTCCTCGTAGGGTCCCGACTCTCCGCGGCGAAATCCGATTTTCCGATCCATCGGGAATGCGCCGACGATCACGTGCTTACCGTCGTGGTGTACGGTGGCGGTGCTCAGAAATTCGGCCATGCCTTCGCTGTACCACACTGGATAGAGCAACTTCGTCGCGTTTCGCATCAGGTAGTGGACGTATTCGTGGCGAAGGACCCTATTTTCATCGATTCTGCGAGCCTTTCGCATCACCATGTAATTCGCACGCATTCCCTCCTTGAAGTATCCGGCAACGTAGGTTCCCTGCATGAATCGCTGGAAATCCTGAGTTCCCTCGAAGAGGAAGATCTCGGTCGGGATCACGGAGTCGACCGCGGGAACGTTGGAGATGAATTGGACGATGGTTCGGAAGAGCTCCAGCTCTTGAGCGAGATCGACGGATTCGCTCTCGCCGAGTGTCGACAGGATGCGAAAGTTGGCCGACTCGACCTGGATCCAGGGGCGTTGGTAGAGCGGGCTCGCGCAAGACAGACACAGAGCGGAAAACAAGATGAATGTTCCAGCACGTGACATCCGAATGAGCCTATCACACGCGCTTGGATCATTGAACCTCGATTTTGTCTGTTTCATCGGACGCGGGATGGGGGATCTGGGGATCTGGGCTCTCACCCGCAATGATGGCCCGCCACTAGACTGCTGCGGGTGAGCTTTGGGCCACCGCCACTCCGGCATTCGAAATGGCCTTGGCGCTGGGCGATGTCAAGCTCCATCTTTACGGCAAATCGTCAGCTCGGCCCGGACGCAAAATGGGGCGCATGACTGCCTTGGCAGACACTCCAGAGCTTGCCGAAATTCGAGTTCAAATGGCGCGAGAATCGCTCGTTCAGTGAACACCCAGCACGAGTTGCCGCAGGGCGAGGAGGAAGGCGTGAGATGAGATATCTACGAATTGCGTCGCGGATCAGCCTGCTCGTCGCCGTCGTCCTCTGGCCGACCCTCGGTTGGAGCCAGGATGCCCAGCGCCCCGTCGTCGATACCGGCGTGACGGCCTGGATGCTCACCTCCACCGCCCTGGTTCTTCTGATGGTTCCGGGTCTGGCCATGTTCTACGGCGGGCTCGTGCGCGCCAAGAATGTCCTGGGCACGATGATGCACGCCTTCGCCGCAATGGTGATCATCAGCGTGCTGTGGGTCGTCTGCGGCTATTCGATGGCTTTCGGCCCGAACGTGCTCGGTGGTTGGTTCGGCTGGCGCGGGGACTACGTGCTGCTGCGCGGGCTGGACACCCGGATCCTCGACAGCGGAATCCCGGAGTACGTGTTCGCCATGTTCCAGGGCAAGTTCGCCATCATCACGCCGGCGCTGATCGCCGGGGCGATCGCCGAGCGCGTCCGTTTCCGCGGCTTCTGTTTCTTCATCGCACTGTGGAGCGTCTTGGTCTACAACCCGCTGTGTCACTGGGTCTGGGCCGAGGATGGCTTCCTGTTCAACCTGGGCGCCGCTGGCGCGATCGACTTCGCCGGGGGCACCGTCGTGCACATCTCGGCCGGCGTGACCGGACTGGTCGGTGCGTTGTATCTCGGCGCCCGGCGCGGTTATCCACAAAGCGCCATGCATCCGAGCAACCTGGTGATGACGCTGGTCGGTGCGGGCTTGCTCTGGGTCGGCTGGTTCGGTTTCAACGCCGGCAGTTCGGTTCAAAGCGGCTTGGCGACCGCCCAGGCGTTGGCCGCGACGCAGGTCGCGGCGGCCGCGGGAGGGCTGGGCTGGATGCTGATCGAGAGCTGCGTCCACGGCAAGGTGACCAGTCTCGGCATCGCCAGCGGAATCCTCGCCGGTCTCGTGGCGATCACGCCCGCTGCCGGCGTCGTCCGGCCGGGGGGCGCCATCGTGCTCGGCCTCGCCGCGTCGGCGGTCTGCTACGGATTCTTGCTGATCAAGAGCCGTCTCGGTTACGACGACACCCTCGACGTCTTTGGCATCCACGGTGTGGCCGGCATCGTAGGCGCGCTGCTGCTCACCGCGTTCATCCGCGAAAGCTGGCTCGCCGCCGCCGCGACCGCCGCCGGCGGCAGCTGGACGGCATGGCAGCAGCTCGGCGTACAGGTGGCAGGCGTTCTGGCCACGGCCGTCTACACCGCGATCGTCAGCCTGATTCTGTTCGCAGTGGTTCAAAAGACACTCGGTTTGCGGCTGAAAGACCAGAGCGAGATGGCCGGTCTGGATCTCGGATTACACGGCGAGCACGGCTACGGCTTGCTCAACCTGAACTAGTGGAGTCCCCGAGATGAAGCTGATCATTGCGATCGTGCAGCCGGACAAGCTCGACGAAGTTCGCGAGGCCCTCGCCCGCGCCGAGGTCCACCGCATCACCGTGAGCCGCGTCGCCGGACACGGAGACGAGGTCGGTGAGGAGCTCTACCGTGGGCAGAAGGTCGTCCCCGATCTGTTGCCCAAAATCCGCCTGGAGATCGCCTGCAACGACGGCTTCGTCGAGCCGTGCTGCAACGCGATCCTGGAATCGGCGCGTCGAGACGGTGGAACGTCGGGCGATGGTGTGATCTTCATCCTGCCGCTCGAAGAGTGCATCCGGATCAGCAACGGGGATCGAGGAAAAGTGGCGATCGGTTGAGCGTTGCTGCGGTAGCCTTCCCCCTGCTTCCCCGCTCCCGAGAAACCAACCCGCGCAGCGCGGTCAAGCTCGAGCGCCGGCCTTCCGATGAGTATCCCGCGGGGTTCGCTTCGCGGGCCCGCGCGTCCGAACGCGCTTTGGGGGCTTTGCTCGGTGGAAAAACGCAAACAGCGTCGCACCCGCAAGCGGCTGGCCTGCGAACTCGTGATCGGCGAGAGCCGCCAGACCGTGCTCGTTCGGGATCTCTCGCCCGAGGGCCTATTCGTCCAGACGCGCGCCAAGGTCGACCCGGACACCCGTGTCCGCCTGATCTTCGCCGCCCAGGCGGACCTGCCCGAGATGGAACTCGAGGCGCGTGTCGCGCGAAAACGCCATGCGCCGCCGCGCCTCCAGTCGTCGGTGCCGAGTGGCGTCGGGCTCGAAGTGATCGATGCGCCCGCCGCCTACCTGATGCTCGTCGAGCGCAGCGTCGCATCCGGCGTCCAGGAATCGGACGCGCCGAAAGAAGACCTGGCGGCGGGATCGGGGATCCGCACGTTTCGCGTGCGGCTCATCCAACCCGGCAAGTCCAACGCGAACGTGTTTACGGTGCGCTCCGAGAGCATTCAGGGTGCGCGGGCGCGCGCGCTGGCGCGCGCCGGGCGCGACTGGAAGATCGCCGACATCCAAGAGATCTGATCTTCCGTCGGACAGTACGATTCTGCGGACCCCGATTTTGCGGAGCCTGTTCGGTCAAGGCGGCCAGGCGACCCTCCGATACGCCTGACGCCAGCAATCCGACCCCTAGAGCTATGCCGATCGCATGACGGACACCGCCTTCATCCTGCAACTGCTCGCCGGGATCTTCTACGTGATCGTGGCGCTGCCGCTCCTGCGCCTAGCCGCGCGCAGCGGGCAGTTTCCTGAGCGGATGCTCGGGTTCACGTTCCTGCTCTTCGGCACCTCCTATCTCTTCTATCAATTCCCCTACCTGATCGAGAGCGAGGCTCTGTTCGTCCCGTTCTCCATCGTGGGTCGCATGCTCTGGAACGCGAGCGTCCTGACCACGGCCCTGTTCACGCGCGACGTCTTTCACCGGGGCCGCACTTGGGCGCGCCCGCTCGTGTGGAGCGTCTTCGCGCTGATATTCGCTGGCATCGCGATCTCGATTCAACAGGGCGACTACGAGGGGATGGAGCCCAACGGCAACCCGGGGTTCTGGTTCGAATGGATCGGTCAACTGATCCCGTTCGTCTGGGTCGCCAGCGCAGCGCTCAGCGAGTACCAAAGTGCGTGTCGTCGCCTGAAGGTCGGGTTGGGGGAAGCGCTCGTCTGCAACCGCTACCTGCTCTTCGCGTGCTTCGGTGTCGCGCAGATCGTCACGATCGCGCTGATCGTGCCGATGTTCGCCAGCGTCGAAGCCAACCACGGCGCGATCTCGGAACTGCTGGATCAGCTGATGGGATCGTTCGAGATGCTGACCATCGGGATCGTCTGGCTCGCGTTCTTTCCGCCGCGCTTCTACCGCGGCTGGATCGAGCGCGCGGAAGCCCGGAGTGCCGCCGCGCGCTGAGATCCGACCGCCGTCCGGCCAGCTACCCGCCGCAGGCGGCGGCCGCTTCGAGCTGCACGGTAGCGTCGTCGAGTGTGGCGCTGGCTCCGCCGGATGGCCGCGCGTTCGCGGGCGATCTGCGCGCGAAGGGGTTCGCTAGCTCTCGGCCGGAGCGAAGAACACGAGCGTCGTCAGGTCTTCGCTGATCGAGTGGAAGCGATGGTCGGCGCCCGCTTCGACGAAGACCACGCTTCCGGCCTGCACCGGTTGGTCGACCGCTTCCACGCGCAAGACGCCGCGCCCGCCAACGACGTAGTAAACCTCGTCTTCGCCGTGCGGCGATTGTGTGTCATCGGCGCCCTGGGCGAGCGCGTACACGCCCATGCTCAGCGCGGGTGCGCGCAGGAATTCGAGCCAGGCTTCGCCCGACGCGCGGCGTTTGGCGATCAAGTCTGCGATTTCGAATGACTGCAGTCTGTGGCTCTCCGCGCTCATATCCTGTGTCACTCGGTCCTTCACGGCACGGCTCGCGCTGGCTCACCGGTGCCGATCGGTCCGGCTTCGTAGATCAGCTTTCCGTCGAAGATCGTCAACTCCACGCGCGTGGCGCCGATTTCGTGCGCCCGCCCGCTGTCTGCGAGTTCGATCAGGTTGCGGTCGATCGCGATCAGGTCGGCCTTCTTGCCGACCTCGATCGAGCCGAGTCGCGCGTCGTGGCCGAAGAGTTTGGCGCCATGGATCGTGTAGGCCGCGATCGCGTCGTCGATGCCGATCCGCTGCTCGGCGTTCAAGGTCGCGATCCCCGTGTCGCGCGTGACGGCTTGCTGGATGTTTACGAAGGGGCGCGGATCGCGGGTGTCGACGGGTGCGTCGCTTCCGGCGACGAGCATGCCGCCTCGCTTCAGGATCGAGCCGGCGGGGTAGGTGTTCTGCATCGTATAGTGGTCGGGGTTGTAGAGGTCGCCGACGCCCGCAACCTCGTCGATGAAGGGCGTCACGCTCAGGTCGTACTCGATTTCCGGTGCGATCCACGCGTATGTGAATGCTACGTAGATTCCGAGATCCGCGATGCGTTGCTGGTCGTCGGGATGGACGAGCTGCGCGTGGGCGATGCTCTGGGGGTGGAGCCGTTCGGGGTTCGCTGCGCGCGACGCTTCGAAGGCGTCGACCGCGATGCGCACCGCGCGGTCGCCGATCGCGTGTGCGTGCACGGCGAATCCCGCTGCCTCCATTTCGCGCACGAATGCGTGTACGAATTCTTCGCTGTGCTCCAGGATCCCGTGGCTCTCCTCGCACTGCTGCGGAACATGGCCGTGTTCGGCGTTGAAGCGGCGCTTGGCTTCGGTGTTCGCGTAGACGTGCGGATGCGAGCGGTACTCGACGCAGGCGTCGCTTTCGAGGTCGACGTAGTCTGCGACATCGGCCCGCCGGGTGTCGGGGTCGATTTCGAAGATCGGTTGCCGGTAGCGGTTGATGACGGCCGCGTTCGGCAGCGTTGGGGGCGACGCGAGCGGATTGCCTTCGATCACGCCGTCGACGTAGATCTTCGCGCCGTCGGCGTGGATCAAGCGAGAGTCCTTGTAGCGCTCGCGAATCGCCTTGAACGCTTCGACGGTTTCGGGCAGCATCGCGAGCGCGGCCTCCGACTTCGGGAAATCCTTGTAGAGTGCGGCCCGCATGCGAAACGTCATCAGGCCGCGCTCTTCGAGGCGTTGATAGAAGGGGAGGTACTCGGGATTGGCCGATGCATCTTGGAGCGACGTGATCCCGGATCTCGCGAGGAGTTTCGCGGCTTCGGGCAGGATCGCGTCGTAGTCCTGTAGATCGATGCGCGTGGGGGCGCCCGTCAGGTCGATCGCGGACTCGGTCAGGTAGCCGTTGGGCTCACCGCCTGCGTCGACGCCGATCAAGCCGGCGTAGGCTGAAAAAGTCGATTGCAGGGTTTCTGCCGAGAGCCCCACGGCGTCTCCTTCGGGGTTGCGCGCGCGCGCGAGCGCGGCGCTGTTGACCGCCGTGTGGTGGCCGTCGTTTCCGAACAAGACGATCGGGTGCCGGGTGGAAACCGCATCGAGTGCCGCGCGCATCGTCGGATAGCGCTCGCTCGGTTTGTTGCCGGTCGAGAAGTTCCACTGACTGACCCAGAGCCACTCGCCTTCTGGAATCTGATAGCGACTCAGACAGTCGCTCAGGAAGGGAACGTAGGCGTCGAGCGATATCGGTTGGCTCTCGAGATCGCAGATGTCGCCCTTGGCGATCCCGAGCGGGTGGATGTGGACGTCGTGAAGGCCAGGCAGGACCATCTTTCCGCCCAGATCTCGCACATCTGTGTCGGGTCCGACGTAATCGTCCACGTCTTCGCCGTCTCCGACGAAGACGATCTCGTTTGCGCGGATTGCGACCGCCTGCTCGACGCTGCGATCCGGGTCGACGGTGTAGACGAAGCCATTCAGCAGAACGACGTCCGCGGGTTCCACAGAGGGGCCACAGGCGCCAAGTAGCAGCAGCGCGGCGACGTACAAGGAAAGGCATGAACGAAGCTGAGCCATGGGGGTGAACTCCTCACTCGCGGCTGGGCCCGAAGTGAACGGCCCGCCCGATTGGCGCGCATTGAAGCGCAGAATGCTCTCGCGCGCCGCCTGCTTTGGCCGGGCGCGGATCAGTGGGCTGCGCGCTTCTCGTGCGAGTCGAAGAAGTGCACCTCGATCAAGACGAACGCGATCAGCCACAGATAGGCGTCCCAGGTGTCGACGAATCCGCCCTCGAGCTGCCACTGCAGCCGTCTTCGACCGCGAAGGGCGAAAATCGATAACCCCGAACCAGCAGCTGAACGTAACCGAAAACGAATACAGGATCATCGCGTAGCAGATCGCGCAAACTTGAAACGCGATTCCAGCAGTCGCGCGTGTGATAGGGTTCGGGTCAAGTCTGTTGATTCGGGTCAAGTCTGTCGATTCGGGTCAAGCCCGTTGGTTTGAGTCAAGTCCGCGTTGATTCGGGTCAAGTCGGTTGATTCGGATTCGGATCGCCGAGCCGCTGATCGAAGGGGAGGTCGAGAGTGAGCGGTGAGTTTGCGGGTAAAGCGGTTCTGGTGACGGGTGCGACTTCTGGCATCGGCGAGGCGTGTGCGCGGTTGTTCGCGCAGCGCGGCGCCGAGGTGATGCTCAGCGGGCGCGACGCCGCGCGCGGCGCAGCGATCGCCAAGGAAATCGAGCAGGCCGGGGGCGTCGCGGATTTCAGCGCCGGCGACGTGCGTCAGCTCGCGAATTGTGAAGCGATCGTCGAGGCCACGTGCCATCGCTTCGGCGGACTCGATGTCCTGATCAACAGCGCGGGGATCTGGCACGCCGCCACGGTACTCGAGACCACTGACGAGCAATGGTTCGAGACGCTGGACGTCAACCTGACGGGTCTGTTCTTCGTTTCCCGCGCGGCCTTGCGGGTGATGGTTGAGCGGCGCAGTGGCAACATTGTCAACATCTCCTCGGACTGGGGGCTCGTCGGCGGTCGCGAGGCGGCGGCCTACTGCGCGAGCAAGGGCGCGGTCGTGCTGCTCACGAAGGCGATGGCGCTCGATCACGCCGCGGACGGAATCCGGATCAACGTCATCTGCCCCGCGGACACGGATACCCCGATGATGGAGCGGGATTATCGCCTGCGTGGCATCCCGTACGAAGAGGGCAAGCGGCTCTCGAGCGCCTCGAACCCGATGGGACGCATGGCGTAAGCGATCGATGTCGCGGAAGCCGCGTGCTTTCTCGCCTCCGATGCGGCGGCCTTCATCACGGGCGTGTCGCTGCCGATCGATGGCGGCGAGACAGCGCGTTGAGCGGTTCGGATGCCTTGCGAGTTGCGCTGCGTCAATCTGCAGCGGTGGTGAATTTGCGGGAGACCCAGCGCAGATAGGCGACCGGCGGAAAGAACGCGAGCCAGATCATGATCGCTCCGGTCGACGAGGCGGCGCTCATGATCGCGTCGAAAAAGAACGGATACGAGCCCGCGATGCCCGTGATTGCGACGGCCGTCATGTAGACCGACTGGGAGACGACGCCGGCTCCCGCATAGCAACTCCAGAGCAGCACGCGGTTCGCGACCACGGGGTCTGCGAGTCCGAGCGGGATGCGTCGCCGCATTTTCAGGTAGTGGCCCGCCGCCTCTGAAAAACACCACAGCATTGCGATCGCGGTGCCGGCGAGTTCGAGCCAGATCCACGGGTGGTCCGATTGGAAGCCCATCTGGTCGCCGCGGTACACGCCGACCGAGAGGCCCGTTGCGATCATCAACGCGACGAGTCCGCTGAATGCCAGCGCCGGGTTGCTGTCGGCGCGGAAGACCGTGCGAACGAAGAGGAGCAGGAATGTATTTGAAACGAAGATCCCGGTTCGGCAGCCGATCACGAAATGCCCGGCGAATGGTGTGTCTGCCACCGGGGTGTAGGTGCCGATCAGCCAGAGCAGCCACTCCAGCCCATCGAATGCGAGCGCCGCGCCGAGCAGCAGTTCCGGCAGCGCGCCGCGCTCGAGGGCCTTCTTCAGCAGGCGACCGCCGACGATCAGGTTGATCGCGATGACGACGATGATGCCGAAAAGTTGAACGCTCAACGGATGCCTCCAGGCCAGCGTCTACATCGGGAAGGAATCGATCGCACTTGATCGAATCTCGATTGCACTTGATCAAATAGACTCGACGGCGCGACCCGTCTTCGCGAAAGCGCGATCGGATCGAGTCGCGGCGTCGGCGGCTATCGGGCGAGGATCTGGCCGCACGGGCCGAACGCGATCTCCGTCGAGCGCGAAGGCCGTACGTAGGGAAAACCCTAGTCGCTGCTCGATGAAAACACCCCGTTCGCTGGGAGTGCCGTCCGCTGCCGTCTACCCGCGAACCGCTGTGCGTCCCGTCGGGCACGCCGCGAACGCGCAGCGGGGCCCCGAGCGGCGATCGGGCGTGGCGTTCGAGTCGATTTTTCTAGAAACCGTAGAGTTCGGCAAATTCGGGATCGCGCTGCGCGATCAGCTTCGCGTAGGCGACCATCACCTTGCACTGCTTGACGCTCGCGTCGTCCTGCATCTTGCCGTCGAGCATGAGCGCTCCGGTGCCGTCGCCCATGGCTTCGATCACCCGCTTCGCCCAGCTGACTTCTTCGGGTGGCGGGCTGAAGACGCGCCGCGCGATCTCGATCTGGCTCGGGTGCAGCGACCAGGCGCCCACGCAGCCCATCAAGAACGCGTTGCGAAATTGATCTTCGCAGCCCAGCGGGTCCGCGATGTCGCCGAACGGCCCGTAGTAGGCGCAGATTCCACTCGCGCTGCAGGCGTCGACCATGCGCGCCATCGTGTAATGCCAGAGGTCTTGTTGGGCGGTCGCGCGCGGCGCGTTCTCGTTCTGCGGATCCGGATCCGTTCGCACCAGATAGCCGGGGTGTCCGCCACCGATTCGTGTCGTCTTCATGCGGCGCGAGGCGGCGAGGTCTGCGGGGCCGAGGCTGATGCCCTGCATGCGCGGGCTCGCGCTGCAGATTTCCTCGACGTTGGCGACGCCCAGGGCGGTTTCGAGGATCGCGTGGATCAGGATTGCGCGCTCGAGTCCCGCCTTGGCCTCGAGTTGCGCGAGCAACTGATCGACGTAGTGGATGTCCCAGGGGCCTTCCACCTTCGGCAGCATCACGACGTCGATCTTGGCGCCGACGGCGGGAACGACGCGCAGCAGGTCGTCGAGTCCCCAGGGGCTGTCGAGGCTGTTCATCCGCAGCCAGAACTGGCTGTCTCCAAAATCCGTGGCCTGCGCGATCGCGACCAATCCCTCGCGCGCTTCGATCTTCTTGTCGGCTCGGATCGCGTCCTCGAGGTTTGCGAGCAGGACATCGAGCTTGCCGACGAGCTGCGGGATCTTGTCGGCCATGCGCGGATTGCTCGGGTCGAAGAAGTGGATCATCCGCGACGGGCGCATCGGGATGTCGGTCGGGGGCAGCGGCGCGCCGATCGCGAGCGGCTTGGCGAAGTTGCGCGGGTTTCTCACGAAGGCCTCTCCTGCGCGCTTTAGGCGTCTACTCGTAGAGTTTGACGACTTTTACGCTGTTGTTCGGAGCCGCCGCGACGCAGAGTTCGCACAGCACGCACTCGTCGAGATTATCCTCCACGATCCGGAGTTCGCCGCTGCGAGTCTGCTGAAAGATATCGACCGGGCAAACCTCGACGAGTCTCGCAACGACCGCCTTGTCTTTCGCAGCCTTGTCGGAAACCTTCACGTCGATGAAGAGGCCCGGCATCAGTTCTCCTTCCCGATTCGCTCGGCGATCATCTTCGGAATCTCGGAGATGCGCTCGGCCACGGCGATTCCGGCCGCCGTCATCCGCTTGATCTTTTCGGCGGTGGTGTCGGCCTTGCCCTCGACGATGGTACCCGCGTGGCCGAAGCGCATGCCGGGCATCGCGTCCATGAATCGACCCGCCATGAACGCGACGATCGGCAGGCGCGAATTGTTCTTCTGGATCCACTCTGCGAGTTCGGCTTCCATGCGCCCGCCGGGTTCCGAATAGATCGCGATCGCCTTGGTCTGGGGGTCGGCCTCGAACAGCGGCATCAACTCCGCGTAGGAGGTTCCGACGATCGCGTCGCCTCCGATCGAGACCGCCGTCGACTGTCCCATGCCCGCAGCGGTCAACGTGCTCGCGATCTCGGTCGTCATCCCGCCCGAGCGCGACATCACGCCGATCGCACCCTTCGAGTAAGCGGTGCGCGTATTTGCGGCCGGCCCGCCGACGCCACCCATCTTGGCTTCGCCGGGTGAGATGATGCCCAGGCAGTTGGGGCCGATGATCCGGCTGCCGCGCAGTTTGGCGAGTTCGATCATCTGGGCGACTTCTCGGCGCGGGATGCGCTCCGTGACGATCACGATCAACTTGATGCCGCATTCGATCGCCTCGAAGACGGCATCTCGCGTGAAGCGCGGCGGAACGCACACCACCGAGCCATCGACGCGGGTCTTCGCGGTGATGTGCCGCACGCAGTCGTAGACCTGGACGCCGTAGACTTCGCGGCCCGCGCGGCCCGGCGTCACGCCGCCGACGATCTTCGCGCCGTAATCGAGGTTCTCGCGGGTGAGGTTGACGGCTTCGCGCCCGGTGATTCCCTGGACGATGAACGTCGTATCGGCATTGATCAGGATCGACATCGATTGCTCCGCTGGTCTGAAGCCGGGTTCACTTCGGTTGCATCTTCGCGACGGCGCGGCCCGCTGCATCGTACATCGACACGCTTCGGTCGCAGAAGTCGACGTTGTATTTCGAGAGTATCTTGAAGCCTTCGTCCTCCCAGGCTCCCGGAATCCGGAAGATGGCGATGGTTTCGGCCGGATCCTTGCCCGATTCGATGCAGCCCTTGATGACTCCGCGCGCGACGATGTCGACCCGCGTGTTCGACACCACATTCATCATTACCGCGATCTTCTCGACGCCCGGCTTGCTCAGCACGAGCTTGGTGAGCGCACAGGTCTTCTTGACACTCGGATTTCCGCCGATCTCGCAGTAATTGGCGGGATGTCCGCCGTGGTCGCGAACCGCGTCGAACAGCGTGAGCGACCCGCCGCCGGCTCCGATGATCAATCCGAGATTTCCGTCGAATTCGACGACGTTGCCCGCTACGCCGCGATGGTCGGAGGCGTCGACCTCTGCACCGCGAATCTCGAAATCCGTGGGCGGTCGCGCCTGGCGGGTTTCTTCGGGCTGGATGCCAAGCTCTTCGAGAAGCTTGCTGTGTTGATCGCGCGCTTCAGCCTCCATGTCGACGTGCCCGTCGAGCACCACGAAGCGACCGTCCTTGAGCCGCACCAGCGGATTGATTTCCGCGAGCGTCAGGTCGTATTGGAGGAAGATGTCGATCAGCTTTGCGACGATCGGCGTGAGCTGGTTGAGCGCATCCCCCGTCACGCCCGTGGCCGCGATCGCCTCTTTTGCGATTCGCGGCGACGTCGGAAGGATCGTCGAGAAGTGGGTTTTGGAGACGTGGTCCGGATGTTCTTCGGCTGCATCTTCTATGTCGATGCCACCCATGTCGCTGAAGATCAGCACCGGCAGCTTGCGCCGACCGTCCCAGGTGACACCAGCGTAGTACTCCTGGGCGATCGGGCTCTTTTCTTCGACGAGGATCGAGCGGGCCTTCTGGCCGCCGACGATGATCGGCAGGATCTCTTCGTAGATCCGGGCGGCCTCGTCCGGCGTGTCCGCAAACCTCACCGCACCGGCCTTCATGCGGCCGCCGGAGAGGACCTGGCTCTTGAGCACGACGGGGCGACCGATCCGATGCGCGATGCCTCGCGCGTGGTCGGCGGAGTGTGCGACGCCGCTGTCACCCAGCGGCAGGCCGTGACGCGCAAAAAGCGCTTTCGACTCGTACTCGTAGAATCGCATGGGCCTCTCGAAGGTTGGATGAACGCTGCTGTCCGGGATTCCAACCGCGGGCGACGGACTTTGCCTGCGGGCGATGGGCTTTGCCTGCGGGCGATGGGCTTTGCCTGCGGGCGATGGACTTTGCCTGCGGGCGATGGACTTCGCCTCGACCCGAAGGGCCCGAACGGTAATGCTTTTCAAATCGCCGAGCAAGCAATGTGTCACAATCGGCCCGCGTTCGACAATCACGCCAATGGGTAGCCCGCTCCTACTCATAGGGAGTGTCCGGCCAGGCTTTGCTCGAATCGGAAGCCCTCCGGTCGCTGGCGCGTCGAGGGCAGGCGCCGCCGAGCGGGCAGCGCGCCGTTCGATTCCTCGAACACGCGATCGTTCCGATGCGCGCGAGCGCGAATTCTACGTCTGCGAGCGCGGGTTGCGCGGAATCTTCGCGCAGCGCAGCGCGCAGTGCGCCCGGCTCGCCATCGATGTCCTCGCCTTCGGCCAACAACCCCAGGTGTATGGCGGCGGCGCGCGCGGCTGGATGCAGCGGAACTTCCCGGGCCTGGGCCCAGCGCTCGCGAAGTGGCCGCAGAAACCGGGCGACGCTCGCGGCGCCGAATCCCGGTGCGAGCCGCGCGAGCTGTGACGCGAGGTCTTCGAGCTGATCGCACGCAGCGGCGAGCCGATCGAGTGATCCGCCGTGATGTCGCGCGAGCGAATCGCAGACGCGCCAGAGTTTGCGCGCCGTCACATCGCTTGCCGGGTAGCCGGCGCCGAGCAGCAGCGCCTCCAGCGCCTCCGGCTGTGCGCGCGCGATGCTCATCGGGTCCGCGAGACCAGCCGCGTCGAGGGCGCGGGCCGCAGCGAGCGCGATCGCGTCGCCGGCCCGGCCCCCGTAGAGGCAGGCTGCGACCAACCAGCGGCCGGGGCCGTCGCTCGCTTCGAGGTCGATTCCGAGCTCTCCGGCGGGGTGGCCGCCAAATCGCGCGATGAGATCGCTGGCCTTCACGTGTCTTGCCCCACCGAGCTGCGCATTGAACAGCTCCACAGTTTGCCTCTTCCGCGACGGCCATGCTAAAACGATTCCCTCGACACGAAGGAGAAGAGACCCATGCCGAAAGCCTTTTCGATCAGTGCTGATTCCATTGCCGCCGAGCGCAAGCGCGTCGGCGGCGATCTCGCGCGATTCGAGATGCCCCGCGTGATCAAGCTCGACAACCTCGAGCTGCGCAAAATGGGGCCGACCGATGTGCATATGCGCATCCTCGCCGCGTCCGCGGAGCACAACGTCGACCACGCGGCCCTCGCAGACACCGCGAACATCGCCGAGGCGCGCGGGGGCAAAATCTACCCCGGCAACAGCGCGCTCGGAGAGGTCCTCGACGTCGGCCGCGACGTCACGCGCTTCAAGCGCGGCGACATCGTCATCACCCACTGTAACGGCGGACCCGACGAGTACGGCTTCCCAACCCGGATCTGGGCCTACGACGCCGAAGATTCCGTGGGCTGGTACGCGGAAGAGGCGGTGGTGGGAGCCTGGCAGCTCATCCCCGCACCCCTCGCCTGCGGACTCAACCTCTGGGAGATCGCGGCGCTGCCGCTGCGCGCGCCGACCGCCTATCACCTGTGGCGGCGCGGTTACGGCATCTACCGGCTGAAGGTCCCCTACGAGAAGCGCGCGCGGCTCAATGTGCTCGCTTTCGGCGGAGGCGTTTCGGAACTCTTCTTGATGCTCGCGAAGCACGAAGGGCACCGGGCGATCTTCTGCTCGGGCACTCCCGATCGCCGCAAGCACCTCGAGGGGCTCGGAATCGAGACGATCGACCAGAGGGAATTCAACCGCTTCGCGAGCGGCGACGACGTGAAGGCGTTCTACAAGCGCGTGCGCGGCATGACCGACGGCGACGGAGCGAACATCGTCTGCGACATGCTGCGCGGCCCGGTCTTCGACGCGGGCCTGCGCGTGATGTCGCGCCAGGGCGTCAACGTCAGCGCCGGCTGGCAGCTCGACACCAAGATCAATTACAACTCCGCGCTGATGTCGGTACGCCAGATCACGCTCGATCACTCCCACTACGAGAGCATCGATGGTTGCAACGCGGCGACCGCTCTCTACGGCAGCGTCTTCAAGCCGACCGTGCATCGCGAGATCTACGCGTTCGCGGATCTGCCCCGCGCGATCGACGAGATGCACAAGAACACCCAGACGGGCATCCCGATCGTGCGGATTGCAGCGGAGATGCCGGCTGCGGTGGCGAGCCTGATTCCGTGACGCGCCCCCGCAAACCCGGCGGGTGATTCCGGGGCTCCACCAGCGGGGCCCCAGCGGGTTGCATCCGCCTTGGGTTGGGGATCGTTTGGTTCCCGCGCACAGACCCGGCGGGTGATTCCGGCGCTCCACCAGCGGGTCGCCGAGAGGCTCTGGCGAGCGGGTAGGGGTCGGGTGCTGCGGGTGGCGATTCCCGGCGCGTGTTGGGCTCGGGGGCTCGGGAGCTACTCCTCGCCGAGCGCCCGCTTCTGGCGCGCTTCGGCTTCTGCGTTGGCTTTGAGGACGGCGTTCCCGGCGCGCTGGGGGGTGCTCGTGATGGCTTCGGCTTCCGCCTGACCGGCGGGAGCGAAGAATCCGTTGAACGCGCCCTCGACGCCCTTGTTCTGGATCTCCATTCCGACCCAGACGACCAGCACGATTGCTCCGATGATCAAGATTTTTCCCATGGCGCAAACCTCCGGCTCGGCCACACTGATCGGCCGGACGGGTTCCGCGCCTGAGTCGGCGCTGGGAGGTCGATGCCGATGGACGCATGGGGTCGGCTGGCGGCCGCGCTCGCTTCGCTCGCCGCGCTTGCATCGCTCGCGGTGTTCGCGGTGCTCGGCTGCGCGACGAGCGACTTCGAGGCGGGTTGCGCGCGCGAGCCCGGTTCCCGCACGCGCGAACCGCTGATGTGGCGCGCGCAACACGCTGACCGCGCGGGCGTCGTCTACCTCTTTGGGTCGGTCCACTTCGAGGCCGAGAGCGCGGCGAGCTTCGGCGCGGCGGTCGAGGCCGCCTACGCGGATTCGGCAGAGCTGGTGGTCGAGGTCGACGTGCTGGGCGCCACGGGCCTGCTGGATGCCGACGATCCGAACCTGCGCGGCCTGCTCGATCCTCCCGATACGCTCGCAGACGCAATCTCGGCGGCCACCCTCGAGCGCTTGATGCAGTACTTGCAGCAGCGCGGCCTGCCGTTTTCCCTCGTCGAGAACATGAAGCCCTGGTACGTCACGAGCCTGTTGGTCGTGATGGAACTCCGCAATGCGGGCTTCGACGCCGAACACGGCGTCGACCGGCGTTTCATACAGCGAGCGGGCGACAAGACGATCGTCGAACTCGAAAGCGCGGACGCCCAGTTCGAGTTGCTCGACGGGCTGCCGCTGGCTGTCCAGGAAGTCATGCTGCGGGACGCGTTGAACAGGAGCCCCGGATTCGATCAGGCGACCGAGCAGTTGTTCGAAGCCTGGCGGCGCGGCGACGAGCCGGCGCTCCAGGAAATCGTCTTTCGGCCCGCTGAGTCCGACGCCGATTTCAAGTCGTTCTACGAGATGATCTTCTTTCGGCGCAATCAAGCGATGAGCGAGCAGCTCGCGGAACTCGCGCGAGACGGCAAGACGCGCTTCGCGGTGCTCGGCGCGGGCCACATGCTCGGCCCGCGTGGAATTCCAGCTCTTTTGTGCGAGCGGGGATTCGAGGTGCGACGCGTTTCAGGGGGCGCTCGCGCGCGGGATCGCGACTAACACGTCTGGTGGTGGCGTACCAGGAATCGCTCGACCAGCAACGGCCGCCCAGCCGCCATGCCCTTGTCGATCAGCGGGTTCGGCTGGTTGTAGCGGCGGGTCGAGCGCTCGAAGTCGACGTAGATCCCGCCCGCCTCGCGAACCAGCAGATCACCCGCGCAGACGTCCCATTCGTTCTTCGGTGCAACCGAGACGTTGAGATCTCCGATCCCGCAGGCCAAGCAGGCGAGCTTCCACGCGATCGAGCCCACGGGTCGCAGTTCCTTGAACCAGCCCTCGTAGGGGGCAAATTGGTTCCGCGAGATCTCGCTACGGCTCGCGATGACGACGGCGTCCTCGAGTCGTTCGCAGCTAGACAGCGAAACGCGTCGATCGTCGCAGAAGGTGCCGCCGCCGCGCGTCGCCCAGACCGTGACGTCCGTGGCCGGGTTGTGGATGGCGCCCACGACGGGCTCGCCGTCTTCGGTCAGCGCGATCGAAACTGCAAATTCGGGAATTCGCCGGGTGAATTCCTTCGTTCCGTCCATCGGATCCACGATCCAGACGCGGCGATTTCCGAGCCGCGCATCCTCGCGGAGCGTCTCTTCGGACAAGATCGAATCCTCGGGGAAGGCCGCGTGAAGTCGCTCGGCGATCGCCTTGTCGGACTCGAGATCGGCGAGCGTGACGGGATTGTCGTGACTCTTCTCCCAGGCTTGCGTCCCGCAATCGTAGTGGCGCCGCAGGATCGCTCCCGCGTCTCGCGCAGCCTGCAGTGCGACCGACAGTTCGCGCTCGTACAGCATGACGGGCGAGTATACTCGCTTCCGTGAAGACTCAGGACGTGGAACTCGGTTTTCTCGCGCTGCCGGATCGCCGCCCGAGTCCCGGCGTCGCGATGATTCACGATGTCTGGGGACTCACCGACCACGCGCGCGATCTCGCGCAGCGCTTGGCGGGCGACGGATTCGCGGTGCTCGCGCTCGACCTCTACCGTCGGCTCGACGAAGTGAAGATCGAAAATCCCGGCGAGTGGATGCGCGCGCTGTCCGATCCGCAGGTTCTCGAAGACGTGCAGTCGGGCGTGAATTTTCTCGCAGAACATCCGATCAGCGCGGGCAAGGGCGTCGGCGTGATCGGCTTCTGCATGGGTGGAATGTACGCGCTGATGGCGGGCGCACGCTGCAGCGGGCTCGCTGCGTGCGTTCCGTTCTACGGCCTGCTTTCTCACCGACACGGCATTCTTCACAGCGAAGCCGGTCTGGATCCGGCCTTGAAGCCGAGCGAACCGCTCGAGGTCGCGCGCGATATCCGCTGCGCGACCCTCGCCTTCTACGGCGATCGCGACGAGTTCGTCCCGATCTCCGACATCGAACTCTTGAAACAGCGATTCGCGCAGGGCCCTCGAGACGCGGAAGTCGTCGTCTATCCCGGTGCAGGCCACGCGTTCATGAACGACACCCGCCCCGGCGCCTATCGCCCGCAAGAGGCCGCGTGCGCCTGGCAGCGGATGCTGGCATTTCTGAACCGGCAGCTGAACCCCGTGGCAGGCGCGCTCGCCTAGGTGGGGAAGCTTCGCTTCCCTTGCGGCGCACCTCGAATCCGTTCCGGGTTCGAGCTGCTAGCGGGCGGGTTGTCGGCGCACGCGGATCAAAACCAGTGCGAGCGCTCTTCCGCGCGTCGCGAAGCGGGTCATCGTGCAATCCACGGGGATCGAAAGGCCGGAGCGATCCTGCAGGTAGCTGTCGAAGCGACGCGATTCCGTGCCCTCGGTCATCGCGTCGAGTTCGGTCCACCAACTCTCGTGCTCCGAAGTCGGCACGAACGCCATCGCCTCGACACCGAGCAGCGCATCTCGGTCGACGCCGAGCAAGGCCCCCGCGGCGGGGTTGGCGTCCGCGATGACGCTGGTGTCGGCATCGAGCGCGAGAAACGCGTCGACAACCCGGTCGATCGCCGCGATTACGGCGCGGCGGTTGCTGCGGGGAGCGCCGCGCGCTTTGCGATTGCTCTGGGTGTTGCGAAGCGAGCCGCGAAAATGCGCGAGCAGTGGCGCGAGTGCGTTCCGAAGCGTCTCGGCTTGGGGACCCGCGACTTCCTCGGCGGCCTTCGACCACGCGGTGAGCAGCGCGTTGACCCGACGCTCGTGGGCGCGCACACCATCGAGTGAGGGCTCCCGCGTCATTCCGCGTTTCAACGAGGCGCCCGCAAACGAGCGGAAGCGGCGCAGCGCCTCGCTTTCGACCGCGGCGGGGCTCGGTGCCGCGGGCCCCAGACGGGAGACCATCACCGCCTCGATCTGATTGCGCTTTGAGATCAGCCACGCTGCAATCTGGGGATTGTCAAGCACCCGCGCAGTGTAGCCCGCGAGAATCGCGCGCCCACAGGATTCGAATACTCCGATCGCTCGAACGAAGGAGCCGAACCCGCTCGCCCGAAGGATCCGAACCCGCTCGCCCGAAGGATCCGAACCTGCTCGCCCGAAGGATCTGAACCTGCTCGCGCTAGGGACCCGAACCCGAGTGCGCGAAGGACCCGAACCCGAGTGCGCGAAGGACTCGAACCCGATTGTGAGAAGGACCCGAACCCGAGTGCGCGAAGGACTCGAACCCGATTGTGAGAAGGGCCCGAACCCGACAATCGATCGGGCCCGCTTGGAATCAGCCCGCGCGGACGTTCTCGGCAGCTCCGGTGCGCCTGCGCGGTCAGCGCCCAGCCGCTAGACTGCCCGTCCGATGGATGAGAGCGACTGGCGTCGGTTCGATCTATTTGCCCCGACATCGCAGCACGTCCTGCTCGGCGAATCGCTTCGCGCGTTCGTGGCCCGCGAAGTCGAACCGCAGGCCGCGGAACACGATCGCAGCGAGACCTTCAATCACGCGCTGTTTCGACGTGCGGGCGAGTTGGGATTGCTGGGCGTCACGATCCGCGAGGAGTTCGGCGGATCGGATCTCGGCGCCACCGCGGCCGTCCAGATCTTCGAGGCCATCTCCCGTTCGGATCCGGGATTCGCGCTGTCCCTGCTCGCGCACTCGGTTCTGTTCGCCCAGAACATCCAGGTCAACGGCGACGCCGCGCTCAAGCGCCGGATCTTGCCGCTCGCGGCTTCGGGCGCGTGGATCGGCGGGCTGTGCATGACGGAGCCCGAGGTCGGCACCGATGTGCTCGCGATGCGCACGCGGGCGCGCCGAGACGGCGACGCTTACGTGCTCGATGGCACCAAGATGTTCATCACCAATGGCGGTATCGACGAGCAGACGCTCGGCGATGCATTCGTCGTGTATGCGGCGACCGGCGAGCGCATCATCTCTTCGTTCGTCGTCGAGCGCGGAATGGAAGGCTTTCGCCTCGGCCAGAAATTCCGCGACAAGCTCGGTATGCGCGCGTCGTATACATCGGAGCTGATCTTCGACTCGGTTCGGGTTCCCGTGGCCAATCGGCTCGGCGACGAAGGCAGCGGAACCCTCGCGATGATGCGCAACCTCGAGATCGAACGCCTGACCCTGGCCGCGATGTCGATTGGAATCGCGCAGCGCTGCATCGAGGTGATGGTCGCGCACGCGAATGAGCGCAAGACGTTTGGTGTGCCGATCCGGGAGCACGGCCAGATCCAACGTTACATCGCGGAGAGTTTCGCCGAATACCGCGCCGCGCGCGTGCTCGTCTACGAGAGCGCGCGCCACATCGACCTCGAGGCCACGGGCCAGCGCGTCAATGCAGACGCCGCAAAATTGTTCGCGTCCCAGGTCGGCAAGCGCGCCGCGGACGCTGCGATCCAGGTGCTCGGCGGCTACGGGTACGGGGGCGAATACGTCGTTGAGCGCTTGTGGCGGGACGCGAAGCTGCTCGAGATCGGTGGCGGAACGCTCGAGGCCCACCAGAAGAATCTGACGAGCGATCTGTGTCGCAATCCGTCGCAGATTTGAGGCGCGTGCGCGGCTCGGCGGTCGCGACCGCTGGAGGTGCCGCGGCTGCCGACCGAGCGCTAGTCCGCTAGCAGCTCGAACCCGGAACGGGTTCGAGCTGCGCCGCAAGGGAAGCGAAGCTTCCCCCGCTAGTCGCTACCCACGGATCCGAGGCTCAGCTTCAACTCGGCCCACTTCGCATAGGCGGCGCTCGCCTCTTCGGAGAAACCGAGATTCTCGGCGGAGACCGCGAGTCCCGAAATCGCGCGGAGGTCGGTCGGTTCGAGTGCCGAAGCGCGGCGGTAGGCGACGTACGCATCCGCGAGGTTCTCGCGATCCCGCTCGATTTCGGCGAGATCGATCCAGAGGCCGCCGTCCCTCGGCGCGAGCTGGATCGCCGCTTCGAGGTGTTCGACGGCGCGGTCCGTGTGGCTCGCCTCGACGTAGATGCGCGCGGCCTGGCGCCGCAGCGAGATATCGCGCGGGCGCACCCGAATCGCGCGTTCGATTTCGCGAGAAGCTTCCGGCAGGCGCCCAGCCGACAGGTAGGTGGCCGCGATGTCGCCCGGGGCCGGCGGCGTTGGCGGTCCCGCGCAGGCGAACACAACGCTCAGGCTGACGATCGAAAGTGCAACGCGCAGCATCTGGTAGCTCCCCGATCTCCCCATCCATTCCGGTGCGGGTCACCGGTGGTTATCGGAAGACGGACGGCAGGTCGTGAGGCTCTTTTCGCACCGCCCCCAGGGCGGGCGCTCACGGCTTCGCGTCGAGGCGCTCGATGACGGCGCGCACGATCATCGGCCAGGCGATCGTGGCGTCGGCGAAGACCTCCGCGAACCGGCCGCCCTCGGATTCCGGCACGAATTTGCCCCACGAGACACCCTCGCTGTACGCGCAGCCCGACAGCCCGCCCCAGTGCTCCGGCTCGGGGCAGATGCGCACCGCGTAGCGGTAGCGGCGCACGGGATGCTTATTCCCGAGTCGCACGCGCAGGATTTCCAGATAGGGTCCGACCTGTTGGGCCCAGTTGCGGGGCACGCCGCCGCCGATCGTGAAGATGCCCATCCGTTCGTGTTGGCGGATGCGGTTCGCAAAATCGTCGAGGTCGATGAACGGGTCGAATCGGAACGGATTCTCACCTTTCTGGATGCGCAGGTGATTGTGGATGCTCATGTCCAGCCCGAGCTCCGAATCCGTGAACGCGGGCACGAAGATGGGCACGTCGTGTTCGAGTGCGCTCTTGAGAATTCCGCGAGCCGGACTGTGCTTTTGCAGGTCGCGGCCGAGCAGTTCGCAGATCATGCGGCTCGAAAGTGTCGTACCATCCGGAACGTCGGACAAGGCGCGTTGAAGGATCTTTTCGACATCGTCGAGATTCTTTTCGAGCTCGATCGTGTCGTAGACCCGGTTGTAACCGCGGTCGTAGAGGTCTTCGTCCTGCATGCCGACGCGATGCTGGAAATGCAGCATGCCGGCACCCTCGGTCAGACCGTGGGTCATCAGCGCACCCGTTGCGACGAGCGCTTGCACCCAGCCCCGCTCGATCATCTCGCAGAGCAGCAAACCCTGTTTCGCAACGGTCATCGCGCCCGATACGGTGACGACCCGGAAGCAATCGCGATCGCGGACCATCTCCTCGAGTACGTCTGCGGCCTCACCGAGCCGACGGCCACCGAAAGCGGTCTTGCTCATCGCGCGCACGAGCGCGTCTATGCTGGTGGTTTGGTTGGGGTCGAGCGGCACGAGGGGCGTCAGCCCGTCATTGTGACCGGTTCCGTAGTCTTTGTCGTCGCGAGCATCGGCCATTGAACGATTCCACCGGAGTTGATCGGAATCTGGACCCTAGCAAATTGGGGGGTGGACCCCAGAAAATTTGGCTGTAGACCCCTGAAATTTTGGATGTAGACCCCTGAAAATTTGGGTGTAGACCCCTGAAAATTTGGGTGTAGGCCCCTGAAAATTTGGCTGTGGACCCCTGAAATTTTGGCTGTAGACCCCAGAAAATTTGGCTATGGACCCTAGCAAAGTGTTGCCAACTCGTCGGGTGAAAGTGCGGGTGGCGAGCACTCGCTGCCGCGACAAACGTAGGCGGTCGCGCGGTCGTTCAGCGGTTTGCGTCCCGCAATCCAATGCCGATCGACACCGATCGGCAATTCGCCGGGCTGGACGCTGAGAACCGCGTCCTCGGGGCGAAGGACGACTCGCGCGCGCGCCGCCAGCGCGCGCGTCGCCGCTGCATGCGGGTTGCCGACGATCACCGCGACGCAGATCCCGCGCTCTGCAACGAGCGCGGCGCGCGCCAGTGTGGGGAGCGCTTCGGGAGAGCGCTCGAGGCGCGCCGAATGGCTCTGGAGCACGCGCTGTGCGATCTCGCGCAGGTCGCTGCGACCTGCGATCGAACTCACTCGCAGCAAGGCCAGCGCGGCGAGACCCGCGGAATGCGGTGTCGCTCCGTCGTGGTCGGAGCGCGGCCGGACCACGAGCGGCTCGCCATCATTCGCGGTGAGAAAAAGGTCGTCGGCTTTCGGGTCGAAGAAACGCGTTGCGATGTCGTCCGCGAATCGCAACGCCGCGGCGAAGAACCGCTCGCCCGCTCCTGCGCGCTGAAGATCGAGGCAGGCTTCGAGCATGCCGGCGACGTCGTCGAGAAACGCCGGGATCCGCGCGCGGCCGAGATCGTAGGTCCGCAGCAACCGCCCGTCGTCGCCGATCAGCTTCTCCAGTACGAAATCCGCGGCGGCAACCGCAGCGTCGTGCATGTCGGTGTCGTCGAGCAGACTTCCCGCGCGTGCGAGGCCGGAGATCGCCATCGCGTTCCAGGCGGTCAGCCGTTTGCGATCGGTCCCGGGCGCGATTCGCGCGCTGCGCGCCTGCCGCAGCGCTTCGCGATCCAGCGCGAAGCTGCCGCGTGGAACGTCGGTCGTCTCGCGCAGGACCGTCGCCGAGCCTTCGAAGTTTCCCCTCGGAGTCACGCCGTAGGCGCTGTTGAACGCAGCCGCGCGCTCGACACCGAGCACCCGCGCAATCTCGTTCGGCGTCCAGACGTAGAACTTTCCCTCTTCGCCTTCACTGTCGGCATCGAGGCTCGCGTAGAAGCCCCCGTCCGGCGCGGTCATTTCGCGCCGCAGGAAGTCGACGGTCTCGCGAATCGGCCAGACCAACGCTTCATCGCTGCGCGCGCTGCGGCGCCAGGTTTCCGCGTAGACGCGCAGCAGCTGAGCCTGGTCGTAGAGCATCTTTTCGAAGTGGGGGACACCCCAGTGCTCGTCGACCGCATAGCGGTGAAAGCCGCCGCCCACGTGGTCGTAGACACCTCCGCGCGCCATCTCGCGGCAAGTAGTGGCCACGTGGGAAAGGGCGTCGCTCGCTTCATCGGCCGGCAGCACATCGGCGGCTGCGAGCAGCAGCTCCAGATACGTCGGGGTCGGAAACTTCGGCGCGGATCCAAAGCCGCCGTGCTTTCGGTCGGCGGCGCGGAGCAGTCGGCGCGCCGCTTCCGCGACGGTCTTCGCTCCAGGTACCTGCGCGCCGTCAGCTGCGATCGAGGGTTCGATGGCTCGAACGATCTGGCCCACCGCGGCCTCCACTTCTTCGCGTCGGTTCGCGTAGGCGTCCGCCACACCGGCGAGCAGCTGCCGAAAGGCGGGCATGCCGTGGCGCGGCTCGGGTGGAAAGTAGGTGCCCCCGTAGAAGGGCTCCCCGCCAGGTTTGCAAAATACGGTGAGCGGCCAACCGCCGTGTCCGAGCATGCGCATCACGGCGTCCATGTAGATCTGGTCGAGATCGGGACGCTCTTCCCGGTCGACCTTGATGCAGACGAAGTGTTCGTTCATCACGGCTGCGGTGGCAGGGTCCTCGAAGGACTCGTGCTCCATCACGTGACACCAGTGACACGCGCTGTATCCGATCGAGACGAGCAGTGGTTTGTCTTCGGCTTTGGCGCGCGCGAGTGCTTCGCGCCCCCACGGATACCAGTCGACCGGGTTGTGCATGTGCTGACGCAGATAGGCGCTCGCCTCGTCGGAGAGGCGATTGGTGGGCTTGTGCGGCTCGAGATCGGGCAACGGGCTCCCCCCGGTATCGGCGCTTGGCCGCTCAGGCGATCGCCTTCGGTGTGGCGCTTCGCGCTCGCGTCGCGCTCGGCGCGTGACCGGACCGCGAGCGCGCAGAACCGCGAGCGCGCGGAGTTTGGTCGGTGCTCGCGATCAAGGCTCCTGGGGCGCGTTTCCGGGCTGATCCACCGCCGGCTGATTGCCGGGGCCGCGACCCTTTCGCGGGTGAGCCTCTTTGCGCGCGGCCTTGGCGCGGTCGATTTCCTCGCCCGAGAGTTCTCCGTCGCTGTCGGCGTCGAATTCCTTCAACGAGCCACCGCTTCGCTGATCGCGCTTGCCCTGGGAGGCCCTTTTCTCTGCGTCGGAGATTTTGCCATCTCCATCGGTGTCGAAACGCTCGACGCGCTGCTGCTGGTTTTTCTGGTTGGCCGCCTTTCTTTCTGCTTTTGAAATCGTGCCGTCGCCGTCCGTGTCGTATGCCTGGATTCGCTGCTTGTGCTCCTTCGTTCGCGCAGTCTTCTGCTCTTCAGCGGAGAGTTTTCCGTCAGTGTCCGCGTCGAATTCTGCGAGGCGCTGAGCGTGGCGCGCCTTCTGCGCGGCTGCCCTCTCATCGGGAGACAGGTGCCCGTCGCCGTTCGCGTCGAAATCATTCACATTCTGCAGCGTCATGCCGCCCTGTCCCTCGCCTTGATCGGAATCTTCCGAATCAGCCGTTGTCGCGATCGCGAGCAAGAGGACGCAACAGCAAAATCCCGCGCGCGAGAATTCCCCGAAATTCAATCTCATCGTTTCCCCTTTCTCGTTCTCGTTCTCGTTCTCGTTCCGGCGCCGGCCGGACGATCGCCACATCGTTCCGGCGCCCACCGGACGATCGCCGATGGCCGCCGGCCTACTGAAACCGCCGCGGGCCAATTGGTTCCGGGCCGACGCGGCAATGGCGCCCGAGCGTAGCGCTTCGGCTGGGTTCGGAGCATCGAAGCGCCCGCCGGAGCATCGAAGCTCCCCAATTGGCAAGTTGGCGATTGCCCGTGAGGCCCGTAGAGTGCCGCTCATGACCGATGTCGTGCTGAAACCCACGCGGGACCGCTCGATCCGCCGGCGCCATCCGTGGATTCTCTCGGGTGCGATCGACCGGATCGAGGGCGTCGAAGAGTCGGGCGCCTGGGTGCGGGTCGTCTCCGCGAGCGGCGAGGTTCTCGGCTACGGACACCTCTCGCCGGGATCCGCGCTGCGGGTGCGAATGCTCAGCACTGGCAAGGACGCGCCCGGCGACGAGCTGATCGCCGAGCGGATCCGCGCCGCGGTCGAGCGCCGCGCCGCGCATCCGCTCCTCGCGGATACCGACGCCGTGCGTCTGATCAACGCCGAGGGAGATGGTCTGCCGGGTCTGGTCGTCGATCGCTATGCGGATGTCGTCGTCGTCAAGATCACGGCGGCGGGGATGCACGTGCGCCGAAACTGGATCGCGCAAGCGCTGCGCGAGAGCACCGGAGCCGCTGTTGGTTTCGAGCGCGCCGACGCCGCCGCGGCGCGACGCGAAGGCATTGCGGCCGAGCAGGGAGCGCTCTGGGGGGAGGCGCCCGAGGGCCCGATCGAAATTTGCGAGCGCGGCCGCCGCTATCGGATCGACGTGGTCGGGGGGCAGAAGACCGGTTTCTACCTCGATCAACGCGACTCGCGCGATCTCGCGGCTTCGCTCGCGAGCGGACGCCGCGTTCTCGACCTGTTTGCGTATTCGGGCGGTTTTGCGGTCGCCGCAGCGCTCGGAGGCGCGAGCGCCGTAACGCTGGTGGACAGCTCTGCACCCGCGCTCGCGCTCGCGGAGCAGCATCTGGCCGAGAACGCGCCCGGCCTGCCCGCGCGCTTCGCCAACCAGGACGTTCACGAATTCCTGCGCGCGGATCGCGGGCTCTACGACCTGATCGTGGTGGACCCGCCTCCGCTCGCGCGAAACCGTCGCGATGTCGCACGCGCGACGCGCGCCTACAAAGACGCGCTCTTCTACGCGCTCGCCCGATCCGCGCCGGGCGCGTATCTGCTCGCGTTTGCCTGCTCGCACAACATCGACGCCGATTTGTTTCGCAAGATCGCGTTCGGGGCCGCGCTGGACGCGGGTCGAGCGGCTTCGGTGTTGCGCGTACTCGGGCCTCCCGTCGACCACCCGGTATCGATCGACCACCCGGAAGGGAATTACCTGACGGGTCTCTTGATCCAGGCGTGATCGGCATGCCCGATGCGACGCCGCGTGCGGATGCGCGCGCCGCGATGCAGCGAGCGCTCGCGTTCGTCGAGTCGGCGGGTGACGAACTCTCGATCGCTCGCGCGCGATCCCTGTTCGATCCGCAGTCGGCCGCGCGGGTGATCGAACTGCTGCGGAGCCCGGAGTTCCCGCCGCCGCTGAGTCGGTCGCTGCGGACACTCGCAATCCTCGACGATATCCGCTGCACGAACGCGTCAGCCGTCGAATCGGCGTGCGAACAGCTCGCAGCGTCGCAGCATGGCGACGGTTCGTGGTCTGACGGGAAGCATGCTCCCGAACAGGAGCGGATCCTCAACGCCGGGATGATCGCCGGATACCTCGCGAAAACGCCATTCGTTCGGCAATCGACGCTCGATTTGGCCGCCGATTACCTCGCGGCGCGCTTCGAGCCCGATCGGGTCAAAGGGCCGCCTTGGGCGGCGAACGCGGCCTATTTTCACTGCTTTGCGCTCGTCGGCCACGCGCAATCGGACGCCATCCTGCAGTGGTGCGGCCGAGAACTGGAGCGCGGCTTTCGAACCAAACTGAATGACGCGCTGTGCACGGCGCGCGTGTTCGTGCTGTGCAGAGCCCGCGCACTGCCGGGTTCCCGCCTATCGGCGGCCGAGCTCGTCAGGCAGATTCTCGACGAACAGATGAGTGACGGTGGCTACGCTTCGCCGGAAGGCGAATCTCGGTGCGCGCGTGTTGTCCGAACGCTCGACGCGTTGGTCGCATTGGCGCGCCTGACGTGAACGCCGCGGCGATCAAAAATGCGAAAGTGAGACGATGTTCAATCTCGCTCTGATCCACGAAGCCATCGCGGAGCGGATTCCCGAGCGCGAAGCGCTCGTCTTTCGGGACCGGCGCTTCACCTGGCGGCAGTTCAGCGATCGCGCCCGGCGGCTCGCGAACCTGTTGCGCGGCTACGGACTCGGCTGTCACGCGGAGAGATCGACGCTCGAAAACTGGGAATCCGGTCAAGATCACATCGGGCTCTATCTGCGCAATGGAAACGAGTACCTCGAGGGGATGTTCGGCGCCTTCAAGGCGCGCGCGGCGCCCTTCAACGTCAACTACCGCTATGTCGACGATGAACTGGTCTCCCTGCTCGACGATGCGGATGCGCGCGCGCTGATCTTTCACGCGGATTTCGCGCGCGCGCTCGAGCGGATTCGCGATCGACTGCCGAAGCTCAGGCTGTGGATCCAGGTGCGCGGCGATTCCGCCGAGCCGCTGCTCGCGGGTGCGCTCGATTACGAGGACGCGCTCGCGGCCGCGGAACCATCGGCTAGCGGGTCGGAAGCGTCGCCGGACGACCTCTACATCCTGTATACCGGCGGCACCACGGGCACACCCAAGGCTGTGCTCTGGCGCCAGCAAGACATCTTCCAGTCCGCCCTGTATTCGAGCAGCGCCGAGTCGCTCGAGGCCGTGGTCGAGCGCGCATGCGCGGGCGGTCCGCGCGTCTTGATCGCGCCGCCGTTCATGCACGGCGCCGCCCACTGGGTCGCGCTCAACATGTGGTTCGTCGGCGGCAGCGTGATTCTGCCTGCGAACGTGTCTCGCCTCGATCCCGCCGACATCTGGTCGACGATCGAGCGCGAGCGCGCCAGCGCGCTGTGCATCGTCGGCGACGCCTTCGGCCGGCCACTCGCCGATGAGTTGGGCGCGGGCGATTACGACGTTTCGCACTTGCGGCTGATCACCTCGGGCGGCGCGATCCTGAGCGAGGCACTCAAGCGGGAATTCATCGATCGGATTCCGGGACTGCGCGTGCTCGACGCGCTGGGCTCGTCCGAAGCGGGAACGCAGGCAGCGCAGTACACCGAAAGGGGCGGCGCCATCACGACCGGCGACTTTGCGCTCAAGTCCGGGAATCTCGTGTTGAAGGCGGATCTCTCGGGAGTCGTTGCGCCGGGATCGCCGGAGTGCGGTTGGTTGGCCCGCAGTGGCCGCATTCCGCTCGGCTACTACAAGGATCCGCGCAAGACCGCCGAGACCTTCCCGAGCGTCGACGGCGTGCGCTACGCGGTGCCCGGAGATCGCGCATTCGCCGCCGCCGATGGCAGCCTGCAGCTACTCGGTCGCGATTCGGTCACGATCAACACGGGTGGCGAGAAGGTCTTCGCCGAAGAAGTCGAGCGCGCGCTCAAGAACCATCCGAGTGTCTACGACGCCGTCGTGGTTCCGACCCCTCACGGGCGCTGGGGTCAGCAGGTCACGGCGCTGGTCGTCGCGCGCAAAGGCGAGGATGTCTCGGCGGAGGCGCTCAGGGATGTTGCGCGCAGATCGATCGCGCCCTTCAAACTTCCGAGGCGCGTGATCTTCGTCGACGAAATCGCGCGCTCTCCGAGCGGCAAGGCCGATTACCGCTGGGCGAAGCAGCGAGCGCTCGAAGCGTTGCGCGCCGATGCCTGATTTCGATTCAGCAGCCAAAGCGCATCCGCGAAGCGCGCGGGTCTGGGCGGCGAGCCCGATTCCCGAGTTTGCGCGCCGTGACAACGATTCGTGTACGCCTAATGCGCGCCGACCGCGCCGACTCGTGCAGATCGTGCCGCTCGCGCTATCGATCGCGCCGTTCGCGCTGCTGATCGCGCTGTTCATGTCGGGGTGTGGGCTGGAGGCTCCGGAGCTGCCCGCTCTCATCGAGAGTCGACCGCGCGACGGCGAAACGAATTTCCCGATCAGCGGCTGGATCGAACTCGCGTTCTCCGAAGCCGTTCCGGAGCGCGCGCTGGATCGCATCGCGTTGTCGTGCGGCGGAGCTTCACTCGCGATGCGGATTCATCGCCTGGCGCCGACGCGCTTTGCGATCGACCCGGTCGGCGAGTTTGCAGCCGCGTCGCGCTGCGAGCTCGGATTGACGCAGTCGGGTGTCGCGCAGAGCGTGCATTTCGAGACCGCGATGCCGATTTCGCCCGCCCATATCCGTTACGACCGGGAGCAGCCGCGGCAGATTGCGCCTTACCCCGACGACTACTGGCTCGCCGCGAACCCCTCGGACCCGCTGGAGCGCGGGCTGCGGATCCAGATGTCCGGATTTGGTCACACGGAGCGCTGGCTGATGAACGCGCTCGTAGCCGGCGTGCGCGAATTCGACGGATTCAGCCCGATCGCGCACATCACGATTCCGCTGTCGGCAGCGGTCGACCCGGATTCGGTCCCGCACACTCCCGAAGAGTCCCTCGATCCGCTCGCGTCGGTCGGGCTGTTCGACATCACGCCCGGAAGCGCTGATTACGCGAAGCGCGTGCCGTTTCGGCTCGACGCGCGCTCGCAAACTGGCTGGCGAGCGGTGGATCACGCGCTCTTGCTCTTTCCGTCGGTTTCGCTGCAGCCCCGCCACCGCTACGGCGTGATCGTGACCCGCCGCGCGCGATCCCACAGCGGATCGCCGTTTGATCCTTCGAAGTTCTTCCGGCGCGTGCGGGATTCTGTGCCCGCGCCCGCAGACGATTCGTTGCCCTTGCGCGCAGAAAGCTGGGCGCTCGCGCGCACGCGAGCGCTGGTCGATGAAGTGCTCGCGTCGGTCGCTTCGAGCGCGCTGCCGATCGAGCGCGCCGACGTGGCATTCGCCGCGCGCTTCAGCGTGCGCAGTTTCGACGGGCTCGCCGATGATCTGACCGCGATCCGGCAGGCGATCGCGGCCGGACCGCCCCCCGAGATCGAGATTACGCGGACCGCAATCGACGCTCCCAGCGGCGATTCCGACCACGCCGTCGCCGCGATCGTCTACGGCAGCTGGACGGTTCCCGATTGGCGCGACGCCGCGCATCGGCTCGCGCGGCACCCGACGCGCGCAACGCCGGTTCAGACGGGACTGCAAAGCCTGCCCTTCGTGCTCGCGCTGCCCCGCGCCGCCTACAGCGGGCCGGTTCCCGTCGTGATGTACCAGCACGGAAACCCGGGCAGCGCGCTCGACGAGGTCGTCGCGCGCGCGCGCGAATCGCTCGCTGCGGCGGGATTCGCGGTCATCGGCTTCACCGATGTGATCAACCGCGAAGTCAGTCCGCCGGGGCCGAGCGTCGACGAACGCGCGAGCTGGCAGATCATCCACCTGCTGCTGCGGCTGATGGTGCATTCGAAATTGCCCGACGACTGGATCGAGACCGTTGCCGAGCAGCTGTCTTTTGTGCGCGCGATCCAGCGGATCGGCGCGATCCCGAGCTTCGCGATCGAGGCGCCGCGCGCCGGCGATCCCGCGCGCATCCACGGAATCGACGTCAGTCGACCGCTCGCCTATCTGGGGATCAGCGAGGGCGCCCACCACGGCTCGCTGCTGCTGCCTTTCGCGCCCGAGATCCGCGCCGCTGCGCTCATCACGCCCGGGCGCCGCTTCAGCGAGGTGCTGATCCACCAGGGCTCGGAGCGGCTGCGCGCGCCGCTCGAGTTTCTCGGTTTCCGACGGCTTTCGCCGACCGACATCTGGGTCGCACTCGCGCTCGTCCAGCAGCTCTTCGACAACCAGGATCCGCACAACTTCGCGCGTTTTCTCTACCGAGAGCCGCTCGCGATCGATCCCCCGCGCCGCGCGAGCCTGCTCGTCGTGGAGGGTTTGGCGGATTCGCTGATTCCGAATCACGCGACCCGCGCGCTCGTGCGCGAATTCGGGCCGCTCCCATTGCTCGGAGCGCCCGAGCGCGCGATCGCGGGTTTCGCATCCGCGCGCGATTCCGTGTCCGGAAATATCGATGCAAGAACCAGCGCGGCGTTCTACCAATACGTACCGAGCGGAATCGACGGCGTCGCAGCGACGCCGGGTTGCGAAGATTCCGCGCTCGCGGAGAGCAGCGCTCGAGAGGGACATTTCTGTGCGCAGAGCGCGGCCGAGTCGCTGCGACAGCGCGCGCATTTCTTCGAGAGCGCGCTCGGAGACGGCGCCCCGGAAATCATCGATCCGCTGACGCGCCGGGAGGAGAGCACGAGATGAGCCGAATCCGCTGCGAGCGCCGCGGACCCGTCGAGTTGTGGACCCTGAACCGCCCTAAGGCGCTCAATGCGCTCGACCGCGCGACACTCGAAGCCTTGCTGGACGCTTGCCGGCGCATCGGAGCGGACGCCAGCGTGCGCGCCGTGGTCGTGACCGGAGAGGGCAGGGCATTTGCGGCGGGTGCCGACATCGCGGAGATGCGCGGACTCGACGCGCAGCGCGCGGAGGCGTTCAGCCGGCTCGGGCACGCGGCGATGGACGCGCTCGAATCGCTCGCGGTGCCAACGCTCGCGGCCGTGAACGGCTACGCGCTCGGCGGCGGCTGCGAACTCGCGTGCGCGTGCGACTGGATCTACGCGTCCGAAACCGCGCGCTTCGGGCAACCCGAGGTGAATCTGGGATTGATTCCGGGCTTCGGTGGCACGCTGCGCCTTGCGCGGCGGGTCGGCCCGGCGTGGGCGAAGGAACTCGTGTTGGGCGGCGAGCCGATCGACGCCGAGACCGCGCTGCGCATCGGTCTCGTCAACCGGATCTTCGCACCCGACGCGCTGCTCGCGTCCGCGCTCGCGGCCGCGGAGGCGATCGCCCGCAAGGGGCCGAGCGCGATCGCGACCGCGAAGCGCGTCATCCAACACGGGCAGGACGCCGATGCGCGCGCGGCGAGCGCGCTCGAGCAGGCGGCTTTCGGCGTGGTATCCGCGGGCGCGGAACGCGCCGAGGGCATGGACGCGTTTCTCGAAAAGCGCGAACCGAGGTTCGAAGACCGCTGAGTCCGCGAAGCCGCCCCGCTCGCTGAGTCCGCGAAGCCGCCCCGCTTGCTGAGTCCGCGAAGCCGCTCAGCTCGCTGAGTCCGCGAAATCATCCAGATAGGGCAGCCGTGAGGCCGTGGCGTCGATCGCGTCGCGGGCCGAGAGCAGCACCTCGGTCGCGTTCCAGCTGCCCTCGAGCAGTTGGCGGCGGACGCCATCGGGGATGCCGGCCGCGACCGTGCCCGCGCGCGACGTCACGCTCCGGGCCTCGATGTCGAGCACGACCTGTTGCGCGGGCTCGAGTGTCACCGCGTCCATCAGCGCCGCGAGGTCGCGCGCGTCGAGCGTCGCGTAGGGGAGGCCGAGCGCGCTGCAGTTTCCCGCGAAGATCTCCGCGAACGATGCGCCCACGAACGCGCGAAAACCCCGGCGCATCAGCGCCTGGGGGGCGTGTTCGCGCGACGAACCACAGCCGAAGTTCGCGCCGACGATCAGGATGCTCGCGCCCGCAAAGCGCGCGTCGTCGAGCGGGTGATCGCCCTTGGCCTGGATCCGATCGTCTTCGAACGCGTGCTCGCCGAGGCCGTCGAAGCTGATCGCGCGCAGGAAGCGCGCGGGAATGATCCGGTCGGTGTCGATGTCGTTTCCGCGCAACACACAGCCGCGTCCCTCGACGCGCTCGATCGGCGTCACAGCACACCTCGCACGTCCACCACGCGGCCCGCGATCGCAGCCGCCGCGACCATCGCGGGCGACATCAAGAGCGTGCGGCCCGTCGGTGAACCCTGTCTCCCCTTGAAGTTGCGGTTGCTCGAAGACGCGCAGATCTCGCGGTCCACGAGCTTGTCGGGATTCATCGCGAGGCACATCGAGCAGCCCGCGAGCCGCCATTCGAAACCCGCCGCGCGAAAGATCTCGTGCAGTCCCTCGGCTTCGGCCTCGCGCGCGACCGCCTGCGAGCCCGGAACCACGAGCGCCCTCACGCCTTTGGCGACATGGCCGGTGCGCGCGACGCGCGCGGCCTCGCGCAGATCCGAAATCCGGCCGTTCGTGCAGGAGCCGATGAACGCGACCTGGATCCGCGTGCCTTCGATCGGCGCGCCGGGTTTGAGGGACATGTAGCCGTAGGCTTCTTCGAGCGCGGCGCGCTCATCGGCGGGAGCGTCGGCGGGCCGGGGCAAGCGCTCGTCGACGCCGATGTTCTGGCCCGGGTTGATCCCCCAGCTCACCGACGGTGCGATCGCGTGGCCGTCGAGCTCGACGCGGTCGTCGTAGCGCGCGCCCGGCGGGCTCGCGAGCGATTTCCACCACTTCACCGCGCGCTCGAACGCCGCATCGCGCGGCGCGTACTCGCGCCCGCGCAGGTAGTCGAAGCTGGTCTCGTCGGGGTTCGCGTAGCCGCAGCGCGCGCCGCCTTCGATCGACATGTTGCACAGCGTGAGGCGCTCTTCGATCGACATCGCGTCGACGACGGCGCCGCCGTACTCGTACGCGTAGCCGACGCCGCCCTTGACGCCGAGCGTTCGGATGATCGAGAGAATCACGTCCTTCGCGTAGACGCCGCGCCTCAGTTTTCCGCTGACGTCGATCCGGCGCACGCGCGGCCGCGCGAGCGCGAGGCACTGCGTGGCGAGCACGTCGCGCACCTGGCTCGTGCCGATCCCGAACGCGATCGCACCGAACGCGCCGTGGGTCGAGGTGTGGCTGTCGCCGCACGCGATCGTCATGCCGGGCTGGCTGAGTCCGAGTTCGGGCCCGATCACGTGGACGATGCCCTGCTTGCCGCTCGCGGGATCGAGCAGCCGGATCTTGTGCTGCGCGCAGTTGCGCTCGAGCGCGGCCATCATCGTCTCCGCGAGCTCGTCGGCGAGCGGGCGCTTTTGCGAGAGCGTCGGAATGATGTGGTCGACGGTCGCGAGCGTGCGCGCCGGAAAGCGCACCGGCCATTTCATTTCGCGCAGCATCGCGAACGCCTGCGGGCTGGTGACCTCGTGGATCAGGTGCAGGCCGATGAAGAGCTGCGTCTGGCCGCTCGGCAGCTCGCGTACCGCGTGCGCATCCCAGACCTTGTCGAGGAGATTGGCCGTTCGCTCGTCGAGGAGACTGGCCGTTGGCTTGTCGAGGAGACTGGCCGTTGGCTTGTCGAGGAGGCTGGCCGTTCGCTTGTCGAGGAGGCTGGCCGTTCGCTCGTCGAGGAGGTCGGCCGTTTGCTTGTCAAAGGGGTTGGCCGTTCGCGACATTGAGACCTTCCTATCCCTCTGCCTCTGGGCGCCGCTGGAGGTTCGGATTCGTTCGTACGTTCGGATCCGGCGCGCCACTCGGATCCGGCGCGCCACTCAGTTCGACCCAGCCATCCAGTTCGACCCAGCCATCCGGCTGCGCGACCGCCCCTTTGGGATAGCACGGGCGTGCGCGGACCCCCATGTCGTATGCTGCTCGGATGCAACTCCTCTACACCGCTCACGTGCCGGCCGGTGACGGCCCGTTTCCGACCATCATCGCGCTCCACGGCTGGGGGGCGAGCGCGCACGACCTGATGGGCCTCGCGCCGGTCCTCGATGGCGGGCGCTCGCTCGTGCTGTGTCCGCAGGGTCCGCTCAAGTTCCAGGCGGGCCCCGGCCAGCTCGGCTACGGCTGGTTTCCGCTCTCGGGTGGCGCTACGGCCGAGCCCGCCGAGGTCGAGAAGGGCATTGCGACGCTCCAGCGTTTCATCGATGAGGCGCTTGCCGCGTACCCGGTCGCGCGGCGCAAACTCGCGATCCTCGGCTTCAGCCAGGGCGGCGTGATGGCCTACGCGCTCGCGCTGCGCAATCCAGCCGCGTATGCGGGCCTGATCGCGCTGTCATCCTGGTTGCCCGGCGGCATGGCGGCGGCCGTCCCCGCGAATCCCGACCTCGAAAGCCTGCAAACCCTCGTCATTCACGGGACGAGGGATTCGATGATCTCGGTCGACCTCGCGCGCGAGTCGCGCGACGCGCTTGCCAAGCTCGGCGTGCCCACGAGCTACCGCGAATACGAGATGGGCCACGAGATCAAGCCCGAAGCCCTGCGCGAGATCATCCGCTGGCTCGACCAGAAGGTCCTCAACCCGGTCCGGCTCGCGTGATCGGCAGCCGCGCGCGGGAATGGAGCTCGCCCGGAGCCTCTGCATCGCGAAGCATGAATCTGGGTACGGGACTGTTCGAGTCGCGGCGGCGGTTGTAACGTCGCTGCCTGCTCGGGGTGTAGCTCAGTGGTAGAGCCTGGTCTTTGGGTGGCCAGCGTCGTGAGTTCAAATCTCACCACCCCGACCAAAACTCTTTTAAAAACAAGTACTTGCGGTACCACCCGCGGGGCGTTTCCAAAAATCTGCCAAATTGAGGCGTTCAGAACGCGATTTGGTGTGGATCCCAACCGTGGGTGATGATCGCAAGTGATGCGTTCGCCTGTCGCTCTACTCCTGGCTGCCTGGATAGTTTTCGCCTGCGCGAGCCAAAAAACGCCCACAGGTCAGCAAACTGAAGCCAATCACTTCTGCATCGACCGGTGCGAGGAGGAAATGGGCGATGAGGAACTGTATTCGTGTGATGTGCTTTGTGAGTGCGTGGTCGATGCCCTAGCGGAACGATACCCCGACAAGGACGTGGCCACGTTGCTAGCAATGCTCGATGCCGGGCAACGGGATCCGACTCCCGAACTCGATCAGGTGGGTCGTAACTGCGCGCTCCAGAGTTCTCTATTACCAGACACTGAACTCGATCCGTTTTCGGCTGCGTGGTACTCGAAGCATCTGAAGGCGGCTGGAGAGCCTCGCATCGAGCCAACGGATCGCGACGACGCGGAGGTTTATCGTCTCCTCGTTTTGCCGTCGTTCACGTCTACGATCGTTGTGCG
>CAZBSV010000020.1:0-3176 GCA_964494795.1 uncultured Spirochaetales bacterium
GGTGGATCGCGGGTGGATCGCTTTGGCAGCTTGTCGATTGCAGGGTCTTCTCGATGAAACTCCGAGCCGGATCGGATTCAACGCGAAACTATAACACCACTCTGCGAAGTGCCTCATGGGTCGAGCCGCTCGAAAATCTTCTTCGGCTGCGACGCGAGTATCCCAGCGACGAGCACGCCGAGCGCGGAGATGCCGCTGAGCAACAAGAAGTAGTTCTGGTGGCCAGCGAGGCCGGGGGAGTGGTCGAGGATGCGGCCCGAAATCGGCCCGAAGAAGATCTCCGGCGTGAATCCCACGACCGAAATCAGGCCCACCGCCGTACCCGTGCGGTTGCGCGGAACCTGGGCTTCCTCGAGCAATGCGAAATAGACGCCTCTGAGTCCGAATACGCCGAAGTAGCTGATCAGGATGTTCGCGTAGACGAGGGTCGTCAATTCAGGCGATGGGGCGATTCTCGACAGCACGCCAAAGCCGAGCGTCATCGCGAGAAACAGACCCATGATCACACGTCGGGAATTCGATCGGTCTGCGAGGTACCCCGCGGCAATCGCGGCGACCGGGCGGATGAAGGCGGTCGCGGTGGTAAAGCGGGCCGCGTCGAGCTCGCTCATCTCGAGCATGTGAACGGCGTAGAGCGAGTAGTTGTCGAGCCCCTTGTAGCCGCAGTAGGCGCAAACCACGATCATCGCCTGCGCCCAGACGCTGCGCGTGCAAAGAATCTGGCCCATTCCCTTGAATGGATTGTTCGGAATGAATTCTCGCGGGCTCCCTTCATCCCGGATCGAAAACCAACAGAGCAAGGCGGCAAGCAGCGTGGCCGCGGTGTAAAAATGGATCACGGATATCAGAGCGATTCGGCGCTCATCGGCGGTTGCGAGTTCGGCTTCCGCTGGGAAGAAGCAGCCGAAAACGATCACGGCGAGGCTCGCGAGGCCGGCTGCAACCAGGCCGCGGCCCCCGTCGAGAATGCCGAACGCGCGCCCTTGCTCGAGTGCGCCCCCCCACTCGCGGGTCGCGCGGATCAGGGCGGCCCAGAACAGCAGGATCGTCGTGACTCCCCAATAGCCGTACAGCAGCGCCATGCCGACCGGACCGGGGATCGTCGACATGTAGATTCCGCCGAGCCCCGTAGCGATCAGCGAGATCGCCATCAGTTTTCGCGCGGAATAGCGATCCGCGAGCGGACCCCCGGGGAAGTAGGCGAGCATCGCAGTCGCTCCGTAGACGGCAAATAGGTCGCCCAACTGCGCGTTCGAGAAGCCGAATACCTCGAGGATCGTCGCTCGAAAATAGCGCGCGATGTGGAATGGCAAACCAAACATCGCCTCGCCGACGAAGATCAGTGTACCCAGTGCGATGAGTCTGGCAGGAATCCGACGATCTCCATCTCCAGGCGATTGTGGGGTCGATCTGCAGCGTGCATGGTACCCATCTCGCGAACCGGCAACTACCTCCGCAACCGGCAATTGTCCGGCGAATAGCGTGCCGGCGACGCTCCAATCGATGGCCCGGGCGCTGGCGCGAAAATAGCTGGCGACCGCCGGCGATTGTCGCGTTACCAAAGTCCATTCTTCGCGCACTCACAGGCAGAGTTTGCACGCGAGGCTCATCGATGTGCAGATCGAATGCAGATCGTTCTGTTTGATTCTGGCGAACACCTGAACGTAGCCTGTCCGGATTTTGCGTCAAATTTCAAACAGGAATGACGCGCGGTCGATTTCACAGCGTCGACGACAATCGAAGGAGTAGCGAACATGGGTTTCGGCCGCATTGCCGCAGTCTCTCTACTGGCACTGGGTGTCGCAGCATCCGCGAACGCCGGCGTCAAGTTGTATACCGGCGAACTCATCGTGCACACGCGCGGGTCGGATGCCGCAGGTGATTTCATCGGCATCCCATTCGGTCGCCACTGCAACATCCAACCCTACCACGCCGAGCATACGCAGATGTTCTATTACGGGATGCAGAACTACACGCTGACCATTCCGAAGTTCGGTGGCCAGCTGCCCGTCATCGACACGAACATGAATGGCGTCCCCGATGTGGCGTCGGGCTGCGCGCCCGCCTCCCTGCAGGCGGGACTCCCGCTGACAGGCGGTGGTTCCCTCGCCACGACGGGAGCCGTAGCGACGCTGCGGACGGCCAACAATCCGAGGGGATTCACGCTTCCGAACTCCGGCCTCTCGCGCGTGACGTCGGGCGCTTCCTTCCTTCGGACTACCTGGGTACCGCTTCAGTTCGGAACTGCACCGTTCTTGTTCGAAATCGAGTACGCAGACCTTAGAAACGACTCGGGGGCGTTTGGAAAGAGCGGCGGGCCCGGCAGCTTTGCGGTTTCGCCCAGTTTGCACAGCGCGAAGGTCGAGGTCAAAGCTGGGCTGAACCAATTCGGCGGAACGATGCGCCTGCTGGGTCAGTATCGCACGAATCGCGGGATCGAGAGCGCGAGCACTTCGTTGGGCGCGACCCCGTGGAATCTGCAGTACATCGGCGCCGGTGCCCAAACTGCGACGGGCTATGTGACCGGCGGCTTGCAGTATTCGACGATGATTTCTCGCGTGTACCACTATCCGGGAAAACTCGCTTTCTCGCCGAGGGCCGCGACGGTTTCCGTGTTCCCGTGGACGACGGGCATGGCTGAAGTCAGCGCACTCAGCGGGCCGCAAGCGACGATCCTGAAGCGAACCGGGTACGACAATCGAACCGCCAAAGGCGCGGGGACGATCCAGCTGGTGAGTCCAATGCTCACCCGCTGGCAGAGCCCCTTCGGCGACTATCACACCGGGAGCATCGGGGTGCTGAAGCTTCAGTTCGTTCCGGAACCCGAAGCCTGGATGATGGTCGCAGCGGGAGCCTGTACGCTCGGCATTCTCTATCGCGTGAACCGAGTTCGCGGAAGCGCTTAGCGGCGCTGCGCGCGTCGCGTCATGAGCAGCGCACCCAGCCCGAACAGCAGCGCCGCCGTCGGCTCGGGGACGGGCGGCGTTCCGCCTCCGCTGCCCTCGTACGAGATGATCTTTCCGCGGGTTCGCACTCCGCCGTTCGCGTACTGGGCGCCGAGGTGCCATTCGTCGGTGATCAGCGTCCCGCCTTCGAGGCGGAAGGTCCAGCTGTAGTCGCCACCCGCTTCGATGTTCACGAATCCGCTAACGCAAACCTTGTCGGTGCTGCCT
Source organism: uncultured Spirochaetales bacterium (assembly GCA_964494795.1). Taxonomy (GTDB): domain Bacteria; phylum Myxococcota_A; class UBA9160; order UBA9160; family SMWR01; genus JACZVU01. The sequence goes on from CAZBSV010000020.1 coordinate 3,174, forward strand.
TGC
>CAZBSV010000021.1:0-7142 GCA_964494795.1 uncultured Spirochaetales bacterium
GGAACGCAATCTCGCAAGGGGCGAGGAACGCCGACCCGTTAGGGGACGAGGAACGCCGACTCGTTAGGGGACGAGGAACGCCGACTCGTTAGGGGACGAGGAACGCCGACTCGTTAGGGGACGAGGATCTCCATCTTGTCGATGGCGTGAACGGGCGCGGCCTCTCCCTGCATGAGGTGGGCGATCGCCGCGTAGACGGCGCGCTGCTGTGCGACGCGAGACTGGTTGGCGAACTCCGCGGCTTTGACGCGGAGTTCGAAGTGGCCCGCCCCGCCCGCTCTTACCTCGACCTCCGCTCCGGGAAATGCCTGCTCGATCGCTTGCTTCAGGAGCCTTTGCGTCTGATCGCCTGGGGTGCTCAGGATCTGCAGCGTCATCGCGCACTCTGATCGTTGTTTTTCGCGGTGAACCGCGGCGAACGCTTGATGGCGATCAGGTCGACCAGGATGTTGGTCGCCTCCGCGAGTTGCGGCGAGATTTCTTCAGCCTCTTCCGCCTCCTGATCGCCCGTCTCCGCGCCGGTAATGGAGTCGATAATTGAGTCGGTGCTCGAGCCGGTCTTTGCGTCGGTCTTTGCGTCGATTTTTGTGCCGGATTTGGTGTCCGATTTGGTGTCGGTGGCCGCGTCGGTCTTGATTTCGCTCGTGCTGGGCGAGATCGAGCCGTCCGTCGACTTTTCGCGCTCTTCCTCGCGGCGCTTGATGAGGTCGGCTGGGCGAATCACGCCCGCGTTCTCTCGGAACTCCTTGAGTTTCTCGTAGACGTCGGCGAACTCCGGGCTGGCTTCGATACGCAGCTTCGATTCGCCGGCCAGCTTCTCGACCAATTCCTGACTCACCACGGTCCACATGTTCGAACGCGGATTGGCGATCGCGTAACTGCTCTGGAATGCTTCGATCGTGTTGCCTTCGATCGAGAACGGCTGGTACTTCTCGCCGTAATCGTCGCCGCTGAGCACCGAAGGAATCACCACGTCTGCTTCGACGCCGCCGTGCTGGGTCGACTTGCCGCCCGGGCGGTAGAACATCGCCGTCGTGATCTTCAGCGCGCCGAGCCCCGGCGGATTGCTCGCAACCGTTTGGACCGTGCCCTTGCCAAAGGTGTGATCATCGCCGGCGATCACGGCTCGCTTGTAGTCCTTGAGAGCGCCGGCGAGAATCTCGGCCGCCGACGCGCTGATCCGAGATGTGTGAACCACCAGCGGACCAGCGTAGAGGATCGACTCGTCGTCGTCAGAGAGAACCTCCGCCAGGCCGCTCGCGTCCTGTACTTTCACGATCTCGCCCTTGCGGAGAAAGAAGCCCGAGACCGTGACCGCGTGATTCAGCAGGCCGCCGCCGTTGCGCGAAAGGTCGAGCACGAGCCCGTCCGCTTTCGCTTCGTTCACCTGGCGCAGCAGGTCGGCAACGTCGTCCGTGCACTGGCGCTTGCTCGGGTCCGGGTCGCCGTAGAAAGAGGGCAGATCCAGGATTGCGAGCTTCAGCATCTGTCCGGCGACTTCTCGCTCCTCGAAGCGAAGAGCGGCCGCCTGGTCCTCGAGGCTGATCTCGTCGCGCACGATCGCGACCGTGAAGCGCTCGGTCGTTTCCGCTTGTCGGAGGACCGTAAGCCGCACCGTCGTCCCCTTCTTGCCGCGGATCAGGCCGACGGAGTCGCGAAGCGGCATGTCGATGATGTTGACTGGCTTCTCGTCCCCCTGGGCGACTTCGATGATCTTGTCCTCTTCCGTGAGGCTGCCAATCTTGTCAGCCGCGCCTCCTGGGATGATGCGCTCGACGACCGCGAAGCCGTCACGCTCGGCGAGCGCGACGCCGATGCCGATCAGCGAAAGAGACATGCTGATCCGAAAATCCTCGTACATCTCCGCCGAGAAATAATTCGAATGCGGATCGAGGGAAGTCGCGAATGCGTCCAGGAAGTTCGAGTAGAGATCGACGGAATCGAGCTCGGCGACGCGTTTCGCCCGCAGATCGTAGCGATGCTCGAGAAGTCCCTTTGCCTCCGTGAGCGGTGTGACATCGCTCGTGTAGTTCGACATCTGGAAGTGAACGAGGTTTCGCGTGAGCGCGTCGCGCTCGGCTGGCGTCTTCGGGTAACCGCGCTTCTTGGCATCAATGAAGATTTCGACGTCCATGTCGATCGCGTAGTCGTCGGCACTCACGAAATCCTTGACGAAGCTGGCGATCTGCTCGTGTCTCTGGGTGAACTTCCGATGGATCATCGAAAGCGCCGAGCAGTCGCCCTTCTCGATGTCGACGAAAGCTGCCACGAGTTGGCTCTGCATCGTCTCGACCTCGGACTCGAGCATCACGGACTGCGAGGGGTCGAAGCTGCGGATGAAGACTTCGGCAGTTCGGCCGCGCAACTCCGGCGTGAGTTCGTGGTATCGGATGTGCTGGCCGAGGTATTTGCTCATGAAACTGGGGATCGTTTCACACACGAGCAGCGAGGCCTGGGCGGATCTCGGCCCAGCAGCGGCCGCGAGAATCAGTGAAGCTGCCATCAGGGCCGCTCGGAGCGGTTTTCGATTCATGCTCTGGATGTTCGGGTAGGCCATCCCATACCTTTAACCCAGCCCGGACGCACTTGCGCGCCCCGCCGGCCTCCATCGCGGGCTCCCCCTCGGGGCTCCGGTGCGACTATTCTGTCGCTCGACTCGAATCGCCGTACAGGAGGCGGACAGCGTGAAACGCTCGCCGAAACTTGTGCTCTCCCTGGTCGCGCTCCTCGCCATCGGGCTCGCCTCCGGTATCCGCGGATCCCGATTAGTAGCGGTAGTGGTCGGGCTTGTAGGGACCGTCCGGCGGAACGCCGATGTAGCTGGCCTGCTCTTCGGTGAGCCGCGTCAGTTTCACGCCGAGCTGGTCGAGGTGCAGTCGCGCGACTTCTTCGTCGAGCGATTTGGGTAGCACATAGACTTTGTTCTCGTACTTCTCCGGATGCTGGTGCAGCTCGAGTTGCGCGAGAACCTGATTGGTGAAGGACGCCGACATCACGAAGCTCGGATGCCCCGTCGCACAGCCCAGATTCAACAGCCGCCCCTCGGCGAGGATCAGCACGCTGTGGCCGTCCGGAAACACCCACTCGTCGTACTGCGGCTTGATGTTGATCTTCTTGATTCCCTTGACCTTGGCGAGGCCTGCCATGTCGATTTCGTTGTCGAAGTGGCCGATGTTTCCGACGATGGCCTGGTGCTTCATTTTTGCCATGTGGGCTGTGGTGATGATGTCGAAATTTCCCGTCGTCGTGATGAAGATGTCCGCGCTATCGACGACCGACTCCAGGGTGTTCACCTCGTAGCCATCCATCGCCGCCTGGAGGGCGCAGATCGGATCGATTTCGGTGACGATCACGCGCGAGCCCTGCCCGCGCAGCGCCTGCGCGCAACCCTTGCCGACCTGGCCGTAACCGCAGACCACCACCACCTTGCCGCCGAGCATCACGTCGGTGGCGCGCGCCAGCCCGTCGGGAAGTGAGTGCCGGCAGCCGTAGGTGTTATCGAACTTGCTCTTGGTCACGGAGTCGTTCACGTTGATGGCCGGGAAGCGCAGCGTGCCTTTCTCGTACATCTGGTAGAGGCGCAATACCCCGGTCGTCGTCTCTTCGGTGACGCCCTTCAGTTTCGCGCAGGCGTCGCTCCAGCGCTTCGGCTTGCGCAACTGCTCGCCGCGCAAGAGCTCGAGCACGCAGCCCCACTCCTCGGCGTCTTTGTCCGGATGGAAGTCCGGAACCTTGCCGGCTTTTTCGAATTCCGCTCCCTTTTGCAGCAGCATCGTCGCGTCACCACCGTCGTCGACGATCTGGTCCGGGCCCGATCCGTCGGGCCACTCGAGCGCCACCGACGTGCACTCCCAGTACTGCTCGAGCGTTTCACCCTTCCACGCGAAGACCGGAATGCCGCGGAGATCGTCAGGCGTGCCATTGGGGCCGATCACCGCCGCGGCAGCCGCGGAATCCTGGGTCGAGAAGATGTTGCAACTCACCCAGCGCACGTCGGCGCCGAGCTGGACCAGCGTCTCTATCAACACGGCGGTCTGGACGGTCATATGGAGGCTGCCCATGATCTTCACGCCGGCGAGCGGCTTGCTCTTCGCGTATCGCTCGCGAAGCGCCATCAGGCCCGGCATCTCGTGCTCGGCGAGGCGGATCTCCTTGCGGCCCAGTTCGCCAAGCTTCAGGTCAGCAACTTTGTATTGGAAGCGCGCACGCGCATTCGACATGCTCTGGCTCCTATTTGGATCTGAATCCTTGGGTCCTACCTTTTTGGTTCTGGATCCTTGGGTCCTACCATTTTGGGTCTGGATCCTTGGGTCCGAACATTCGGCGTTTTCGATTCGGCAATTCGGTGACTTGGCGACTCGGCGATTCGGGTTCTCGGCGATGGCGTCAGCGCCTTTGAGCTGGGGTGAGTCCGCGATTGCCTGTATCTGCTTATGCGGATGGAGTGTTGTCTAGCTTGAGCGATATGTCAACCAGCCTCCCCCGCGTTCTGGAGTACGTTGGCGCCGCTGCGCGTGTCGGGGCGCGGTCGGCCGGGAGTTTTCAGTGGTTTCAGTGCTCGAAACGGTCGTGCCCGTATTCAGCATCGTTTTGTTGGGTTGGTGGCTCGCGGGCCGCCGATCCATGGATCTGCCGACACTCGCCAACCTCGCATTGCTCGTGACCTCACCTGCGCTGATGTTCTCCGTGCTCGGCGACGCGGAGGTCGATCTCGGCAGCTGGGGGGAGCTGGTCGCCGGAACGCTCTGGATCGTTCTGGGTACCGCAGCCCTTGCTCTGCTCTACCTCTGGGCCGCGGGGTCGGGTCGTCGTGGTCTATTGCTGCCGGCGATCTTTTGGAATGCGGGCAATCTCAGCTTGCCGCTGGCCCGTCTCGCCTACGGGGATGCGGGCCTCGAAGCCGCCGCGGTCATCTACGTCAGCGTGGCGATCCTCAACTCGACCGTGGGCGTCTGGATCGCGAAGGGTGAAAATGGCCTTTCGGAAATCCTCCGGATGCCGCTCGCGTACGCGAGTGTCGGAGGGCTGGCGCTCGCGATTTCCGGTCACACGCTTCCGCGGCTCGTCATGGAGCCCATCGAGATGCTCGGTTCGATGGCGATTCCGCTGCTGCTGATCCATCTCGGCATGCAGCTGCGGAGCCTTGCGCTGCGGGACATCCGCCATACTGTGGTCGTCGTCGCGATTCGCGTGGTGGGTGGCGCAACCTGCGCGATGCTCTTCATTGCGCTCTTTGGGATCACGGGTGTCGAACGCAAGGTCCTGTTGCTCGCGTCAATCATGCCCGCTGCCGTCATCAACGTGATCATCGCGCAGCGCTATTCGACGGATCCGTCGCTCGTGGCATCGGCCGTCGTGATGGGGACTGCGATCAGTCTCGTGACGATTCCGGCGATGCTCTATTTTGCGGGTTGAGATGAGGTATTCGCGATGAACGGCGCCGAAGCGCTTCTGCGAACTGCTGCCGAGTCCGGCATTCGCGTCTGCTTTGCGAACCCCGGCACCACGGAACTTCCGATGGTCGCCGCATTCGATGCCGTCACGGAGATTCGACCGATTCTCTGCTTGTTCGAAGGCGTCTGCTCGGGGGCCGCCGACGGTTACGCGCGGATGAGCGGAAGCCCCGCGATGACGCTGCTTCATCTCGGGCCGGGTTTCGCGAATGCGATTGCCAACTTTCACAATGCGCGCCGCGCGCGCTCGGGGATCTTCAACGTGATCGGAGATCACGCGACTTGGCATCTGGCATCGGATCCGCCGCTCGCGACAGACATTGTTTCGCTCGCGCGCCCGGTATCCGGTTGGGTACGGTCGACCGACGCCGCGGGTTCGCTCGGCCGCGACGCCGCCGATGCGATTGCGGCGGCGTGCGCGGGAAGCGTCGCCACTTTGATCGCTCCGCACGATGTCCAGCTGCGAGAAGGAGCAGTCGTCGCAGCCGTCGCAACCCGAGCGGCGGCGCCGCGCACCGCGAACGACGTGGTCGAGGCGTGTGCGCGTTTGCTCGGCGCGGCGGGGAAGGGCGCCCTGCTGCTCGGTGGCGAAGGGCTGTCCGAGCGCGGTCTGCGCGCGGCTGCTCGAATCGCCTCCGCCACAGGTTGTACGCTTTGGTGTGACACCTTCCCGGCTCGACTCGAAAGAGGAGGCGATCTGCCTTCCATCGAGCGTGTCCCATACTTTCCCGAGCGGGCGATCGAGGTGTTTTCGGGCATTTCGACGCTCGTCCTCGCGGGAACGCTCTCCCCGGTTGCCTTCTTCGGTTATCCGGGCGTCGCAGGCCGGATCGTCGCAGACCAGACCCAGACCGCAACGCTGGCTCGACCCGGCGAGAACGTCGGCTCCGCGTTGGAAGACCTCGCGGACGCGGTGGGAGCAGCCCGTGAGCCTTCCGCATCGGCAGCAGCTTCGGTTCGAGGAGATCGGTCGACTGGCCAGCTAACACCCGAAAGCGTCGCAGCGGTCGTGGCGGGCCTCCAGCCCGAAGGGGCCATCGTGATGGATGAGGGTCTGACGGCTGCGCGCGCGTATTTCGCAGCGGCCGCAAATGCGCCCCGTTACACCTACCTGACGCTCACGGGAGGCGCGATCGGCCAGGGTCTGCCATGCGCGACCGGGGCCGCGATCGCGTGTCCGGAACGGCCAGTGATCGCGCTCCAGGCCGACGGAAGCGGGATGTACACCCTTCAGGCGCTGTGGACCCAGGCGCGAGAGAACCTCAACGTCACCAGCGTGATCCTCGCGAATCGGGGCTATCAGATTCTCGCGATCGAACTCGCGCGTAGCGGGCTCGTCAAACCGGGACCGCGGATCCGATCGCTCACGGACTTCGACCCGGTGCCGGATTGGACGCGGCTCGCGCGCGGTTTCGGTGTTCCCGCGGTGCGCGTCGAAGATGTGGGCGCCTTTCGGAGTGAATTCGCCCGCGCGCTCGAAGAACCCGGGCCGCATCTGATCGAAGTGCCAATCTAGCCCGCGCAGGGCCGTTTTTTTGTGACTGGGCACCGGCTGGCGGGGGCCCAGTTGGCCGGGTCGCTCCGCTTTGCAGGTGTGTCGAATGCGTGGGGGTTGCTAGGCGGGGGCCCAAGTTGGCCGGGTCGCTCCGCTTTGCAGGTGTGTCGAATGCGTGGGGGTTGCTAGGCGGG
>CAZBSV010000022.1:0-4270 GCA_964494795.1 uncultured Spirochaetales bacterium
TAGCGGCTTGCGGCGCGGTCAAATAGCGGCTTGCGGCGCGGTCAAATAGCGGCTTGTGGCGCGGTCAAATGATTGGCGCTGGCGGCTCGGCTCGAGGCCCCCCATCCTTGTGCACTTCACGGGGTTCGCGAGCTTCGGCGAGAAGTGCGGAATTCCATTCACCCCGAACGGGTATCGACGGAGAGTGCGCGATGAGCGCCGCCAAGGACATCGGCCTGCCGGAAGCGCTGGAGCGGGCGGCCGCCGCGCTGCGCGGCGACGCGGACGCGATCCGGCCCGCCAACGGCGATCCGTTCGCGCTGCTGTCGCTGCTGGACGCGGGGGCTTCGCAGCGCGTGCTGGAGTGGCTGCTCGTCAACGAGCCCAGCGCGGGCTGCGAACTCGTCGAGGCCTGGGAGGACGCGGGCGGGGAAGCCGCGCTGCGGCTCGCGCGAATCGACGATTCCCGACTCCCCAAGCAGAGCAGCAAGGCGCTGCGTCGGGCCCACCACCGCATGCGTTCGCGCGGCGAGGCGATCCCCGAGAGGGTCGCGCCGCCAGTCGTCGCGAGCCTGCCGAGAGTCGCCGATGAGGTCGAGGTCTCGCTGGTCTCGAGCCTGGATCCGCGCGGGTCGCGGATGGTCTATCTCGCTGAAACCAACCCCTCTGGCGGCGTGCGCCTGTTTGCCGTCGCGATCGACGAAGATCGCGGCGTGCGGGAATTCGAGGCCTTCAGCGCGGGCCGCAGCAAGATCAAAGCGTTCCTGCGCGATTGCAGCCGGCGCGACAGCGATCCGGCCGTCGAAGCCCCTGCCGACGCGGTTCGGGCGCTGATTGCGCGCGCTGCCGCCGCGCAGCCCGCCGACCGACCGCCGCCGCGCGCCTTCGCGGAGTGGCGCTCGCACATCGCGAAACCGCCCGCGGGCAGCTCGACACCCGGCGAACTCGCGCGCGCCGCGCTCTCGGCATGTGGAGTTTCGCAGCCCGCACACCGGGAGCGTGCGCTCGCGCTGGTGGGCGAGCAGGTGATTGGGCCGTGGCCTCCGCCCAACGATGTCCTCTCCGAGATCCTGGAGGGTCTAAACGAAGTTGCCGAGGGGATGCTCGTCGTCTCCGGGGATGCCAAACAGCAGCAAATCGACCGCGCGCTCGACGCTGCGGTCGAACGGGTATTTGGCGGCGCGTTCGCGGCGCGAACCGCGAACCGATTCGACGAGACCGCGTACGTGTTCTGGAAGCGGGGCGAAGTCGAGGACGCGCGGGCCTGTCTGGCCGCTGCGAGTGCATTTCGCGCTTCGAAAGCCGAGTTCTTCGAGCTGGGCCGCGCGTTACTCGAGGTCGTGTTGGGCCCGGCGCTCGCGTCCATCGCCAAACCGCGCAGTGGCGCGGCGAGCGGCGAGGGCTCTTCGTTGGTGGGTGTCTAGATGCTGCTCGCGCGCGGCAAGACTTGGCGTGTCCAGTGGCTCAGGAGCACGAGCAGGGTCGCGCTCGACATCGCCAAGAATGCGTTGGATGAAGGAACCGCTGAATTGCGGGAATTGAAGATCGAGGTTCCGCTCGCGAAGTGGGGTCTCGTGGTCAAGAACGTGCAATCGGACCGAAAGTTGTTGGGGGGCGTCCTGCTCGATTTCGCCAAACACAAAGAGCGAGTCGGCACGGCGGTGGGAAACGACCGACTGTATCTGGAACTGCAACGCGTGATTCTCGAGGCGACGCTCGCGCTGGTGGAAACCGGGGTGCTGACGCTGACACCGGGGAAACGCGAGACCGGCTAGCCAACGCGCGACGGACCGGCGCACGCTGCGTCGGCCGCCCAACGAGGCGAAGCCGAATTCGATGGAGATGAAATGATGAAACGCCGATTTGGGCGAGGGCGCAAGGCCCCCGCAGGAAAGTCGAAGAACTCGCCCATCGACGCAGACCGCTGTTTCGAGCGGATCCTGGCCGAGAAGATCGTCGCCGCAGCGTCTCTTTCGCCGGTGGCAAACAACGAGCTACCGGAGCACTTCGCGGTCGTCGCGGAGGGAGTCTCCGAGCGCGGTCGGCCGCTGGTCGTCGCATTCGCGCCGCGCAACGGCGGAGATGCTGCGCTCGCGGGCCTGATTCACGCGCGCTCCCTCGCCGACGCGGGCGGGTTCGACGGTGAAGTGATCGCGGTCTGTCCCCAGTGGTCGATCGTGGCGCGCCGGCGCCTCGCGGTTCTTGCGCCGCAGGGATTCGATTTTCGAGCGCTGGCCGCGTCCGCGCTCGCCGATGGAGAGGACGCGGTCGAACGCTCGACGGGCGAAGACGCCGCGCGCGTGCCCGCGCGCCGCGTCGCGGATCGCGTGGAAGGTGCCGCCAGGAGCCTCTTCCTGCGTGCACTCGCGGCGCTCGAGGGTCTGGCCGCGAAGCACGGCGGCGCCGTGCGCGGTGTGGGTGCCAGCGTCGAATTGGTGTTACTCGCGCGGAGGGTCGCGTCGATTCGCATCGAAGAGCAGTCGTCGGGCGATTGCCATCTGGTGCTCGAAACGCTCTTGCCCGAGAAAGCCGCGGAGCGACTCGAAGCGCAGAGCCTCGCGGTGGCGATGGATCGCCTCGAAGGCAACTTGCGCAAACGCCTGAACGACCGGCGCACGCGCGCAGGCGAAGAAGGCCTGCGCGCGCAGCTCGTGGCTTCGCTGCTCGACGCCGAAGGCATCCGCGCGAGCGCGCTCTGGCCGCTCGCTGGGTCGGATCCCGAGGTCGTGGACTTCGTCGGTGTAGGGCGCGACGGCGCGGTGGTGGTGGCCGCCTTGCGATCGAAGATCGCCGTGCCCGAATTGGCGGCGATTCTCGACGGCGCGATCGAGCTGCGATCCGCGCTCCCCGCGCTGTTGGCGGGTGCGGACGCGCCGGTTCGGCTCGACGCCGTCCGGTTGCTGGTCGCCGGCGCGGAGTTCAGCGCCGGCGCGCTGGCGCTGCTCTCGATGCTCTCGATCGACCACCGCAGTTACGACATCGAGCAGCCCCGCGGCCGCGATCCCGAACTCCGCTTGCGGAGTTCGGGCAGTGCGAGCACAGCGGCCCTGCGTGACGCGTTTTCCGACGAGTCGGAGCGCTTCGCGAGTCGCCCGAGCGCGGGTTCCGAACGGGAAAAGCGCGTCGAGGGCCGGCGCCGACGGCGGGGGCAGCGGGGTTCCGCGCCCCGCGATGTGCGCGATAACGAAGATGAGCCGGAGCCGAGCGTGCAGCGCGACGTCGCGGAAACGCGGACGCAACCCGAGTCGAGTGCGAGCCGCTACGACGAAGTCTCGATCTTCGACATGGATGAAGGGTCGGATTCCGAGGCCGGTGCGCGGCGTTCCCGGCGCGGACGGCGGCGTAGTCGCCGAAATCGCTCGGAAGGCGATGAAGCCGCTCCGGATCGAGAGAATTCAGAATCCCGGTCCGAGGCTCCAAAGCTCGACGACTCGGATTCGGAAGAGTCTCCGCGCTCGCCGCGCGGTCGCGGTCGCGGTCGCGGTCTGCGGCGAGGTGCTCAGCGCGAGACGGCGCCTGAGCCGCGCAGCGAGACTTTCGAGGAGGACGAGGCCGACGAGGATCTCGCCGATCTGCTGCTTCCGCCGGTCTCGGATGTCGAAGAGCCGAGCTTGCTGGCGCCACTGGTCTATGACGACGATGCGGAAGGGCTCGGTTTGGCGGAGAGTCGCGAAACCGGACCTGCGGCAGCAGCGGCCGAAGCGGAGGTCGGCTCCGACAGCATCTTGCGTCGAGCACGTCGGCGCGCGGCATTCGTCGTTCACGCAGATCGGCGGTCGCTGATCGCGGCATTGCTGCTCGCGCGGGATCTGCGCCTCGTGGAGGGCATCTGGGTCTACCCCCAGGCCGAGCTGATGACCTTCTTTCGGAGCGTGGCGACCGATCTCCACGAGCAGACACCAATTTACGTCGTCGGATTCACGGCATCGCCCGCGCGCGACACGATTCAGGCGGCATCTCTCTATGCGGATCGACTCGCTTGGTTCGATCATCACGACTGGCCGCCGGAAGATCTCGAGAACCTTCGCGCGGCAATCGGCGAAGCGCAGGTGATCGTCACACCCGGGGTGGAAAGCTCGATTCCCGCGGTGCTCTCCCAGCGCAATCGGCGCAGCCGGTTTTCGGACAAGATCGTCGAACTCGCCACCGGGCGATTCAGTCAGCACGACTACGAACGCTGGGGTCGGATCTGGTGGGAACGCCTGGGCGCGGCAGCCGCGAAGCCCGGAGAGCGCAGGGCCGATATCGAGGGGTTGATCGTCGGTCGACCGAGCGATCTCGCGCGCGAAGC
>CAZBSV010000023.1:0-5657 GCA_964494795.1 uncultured Spirochaetales bacterium
CACCGCCGCAGCCGCCACCGCCGCCGCAGCCGCAGCCGCCACCGCCACCGCCGCCGACCTCCGCCGCGCCGCCGCCTACCGCGCCGCCATCCCCACCGCCGCCGCCACCGCCGCCACCGCCGTCGCCGCCGCCGACGTCGCCCAATCCGCCACCGCCGGTGACATCGTCGGGCTCGTCGTCGAACTCTGCGCGCTCGGACGCGCCGAGCGGCCCCCTGTCGACTGCCGACCGCTCGCAGATCTCTACGCCGTCATGGGGAGCAGCACCTGATGACTACCTGGCACGCACTCGTTGGCGAGTACCGCGACGCGATCGACGACGCGATCGCTGGAGCCACACCGCGCGACCGAGCGCGCCTCGAACGCGCGGCAGCGCACCTGCGCGGCCAGTGCGACGCGCGCAGCCTGCGCAACGCGGGGCGCATCCTGCGCGGTGCGACGACTGCCCACGCCATCCGCCTTGGCGAGTCGCTCGGATGGGCGGCCGACGTCGCCCAGGCGGCGAAAGAGACAGGAGACCGACGATGAACACGACAACGATGCACGCGAACACCATCGCACGCGCCGCACGTGACTACGCGACGGCACGACGCACACTCTCGGAGCTCTCGATCACAGATCCCGAATGGCACGACGCGAAGCTCGATCGCGATGCGGCCCTCTGGCGCTGGGAGAACGCCCGGGCGCGCGACGAAGACAACGAGCCGAGCACGCGCGAGCGGGCTCGAGACCGGATGGAGACACCCCGATGAGGCCGATCCTACTCTGGAATGGAGTCACGCGGTCCAAGCCAGTCCGCGATCGCGTGACGCACGACGTGTGCCTGGCATGTCCGCGTTCGCGCGCAGTAGTCCAAGAGACGACCGCGGAGAGATGCCGGCAGCTTGAGACAGATCGAGATTAGCTTGTCGTCGTCCAGGCCGAGGAGATCGGAGCGCGGAGGCCCGCGTCGGAGCTGCGCGACAGAAGTGCCAGAAGTCGATTGCATACCGTCTATCATAGGGCTATACTGTCGAGAGTCAAGGAGAACCATCGATGCATCCACTACCCATCTACGCGCGCCTGCTCGATTACGAGCCGGACGCCGACCCCTGCGACGAGTGCGGGCACCGCACCCACACCGATGAGCTTCTGCGCGTCGTCTATGACGGCGAATCGAGCGATCGGCACGTCTGCCCAGCCTGCGTCAAGGCCAAGGTGGCCGAGCACTGCGTCTACTGCGAGTTCTGCGATCGCTGGTGCGAGAGCTTCCGGGATTCCGGGGGATCGATCGCCTGTACCGAGTGCTTCCAGGCATCAATCGAAGACACCTGGCGTCTCGAAGACCTCGAAGCCGCATGGAGGCGAGAAAGATGAGTCCAGCACGGGAACGACTGGAAGAACTGTCGACCCACCTCGCCGGCGCGGTGGGGCATCGGGTGGCGTACATCCTGCTCCTGATGCTCGAACGGCGCGCGACGGACGCCAAAAGCGACATCTCACAGCAGAAGTGCGCGCAGGATGACCTGTCCTTCATGGCTCGCTTGCTGCCCGACATCGTGGCCGAGGAGACATCCCGGCTGAAATCGTATGAGCCGTCAGACCGCCGATAACGAACCGGCGCGAATGGAGAGAACCATGGCAGAACACCACCCCTACGGGCCATCGGTCCGCAACCGACGCGATCAATGCCCCGCGTCGCGACTTTGGGAGTCCGACCTACCCGATACCGCCGGCGACGCCGCGGCGGAAGGCGTCCGCCTCCACGAACTCACCGCGCAGCGACTCGCCAGCCCCGCAGCCGCGATCCCCGACGAAGACTGCTGGCTCATCGACCGCTGCGCACAAACGCTGTGCGACGCGTGCAATCGTCACCTATCGGTTGTCCCGGACCTGGCGACCGCCTACACCGAAGACCGTCTGTGGCTGCGAGATGAAGACGCGACCGCCCTGTGCTACGGCACCGCCGACGTCGTGGTGCTCGACCACACCCTGAAAACCGCGCTCGTCGTCGACTGGAAGTTCGGGCACGGCGAACTCGACCCCGACGCGATCGGCTCGCAGCTCGAGGCGTACATGGCGATGGCCATCCAGCAGTACGAGATGCTCCGCGCCATCGGGATCGTCTACGCGCCGCGACACGACGAGACCCACGCAGGGAGCATCGAGGCATCCGATGTCCCGTCGATCATCGACAACCAACGCCGCATCATCGCGACCGCCGAAGCGGCCAGCCGCGACGACGTTCGACCTGGCACCCACTGTCAGTATTGCCGCGCGCTCGGCGTGTGTCCGGCCACACAAGACCAATTGCGAGCCGTCGCCACGATCACCGCGACCGAGGACGCCATCGCCGCCTGGCCGCGCGCCCGCCTGGCCGAGGCGATGCCGCTCGTCGCCCAGGCGCAGAAGATCATCGATGCCGTCCGCTCCGCGACGCGCTCAGCGCTGGAAGCGGACCCGACTCCGATCGCGGGCTACCGGCTCGAGACCACGCACGGCGCCCGCTCCGCCGATGCCGTCGAGCTCTGGGCACGGCTGAGCGGCGCCATCACCCGCGAGGACTTCCTCGGCTGCTGCACGCCGCGGGTCGCACAACTCGAGAGCGTCGTCGGCCGCGACACCTACAACACCCGGGCCGGCGACGTCACGCACTGCCCGACCATCCAGCGCATGGTGCGGAGGGCCACCAAATGACCAAGATAGCACAAGCCAAGATCGCCATCCGAGCGGCGCTGCCGAAGATCGCGAAAACGCGCTACCAGGCGCACCGCAAGTACAAGTACGCCGGTCATGAGGACGTCACAGAGCATGTGATCCCCGCGATGCACGCAGCCGGCATGAGTCACACCGTCACGACGGCGACGGAGATCATCATCGAGCCGAGCTTCGGTGAGACCCCGCCGCAACTGTGGATGTTGGTGCGCGCATCGATCACCTTTCGCGTCGGCGACGAGACCGAAACGGTCGAGTTCCCCAGCGCATCCAAACTCGTCGACGGGACCACCGCCGGCGTGCTGGTGTCCTACGCAATCAAGGTCGGGCTGGTCAAATACCTCGGCATCGTGACCGGGGAAGAGAACGACGCCGAGAGCTTCCAGCGTGCCGACGACGGCCCACAAAAGCTCCGGCTGCCGAGCGTCATGCAAAGGGCCAACACGAAGACCCCGAGCACCACCGCAAAGGAGGATTGGTGAGCAACGAGAAACAGTATCGCGTGGACTTCGAAGTCGTCCCAGTCGGAGATAACGGGTTCCACATCGTCAAGGGATTCGCCGTCCGGGCCGGTAAGAGGTCCCAGTACACATGCATCAACGGTGGGCCACTCGACATCCGGCTCATCATGGAGAACTTCGTCGAATTGGCGCGTTGCGTCGCGCAGTGCGAGCGGCTGAACACGCAGGCGTCACCGCCAACGCAAGCGCCCCCCCACAGCGCGCCGCCACCGCAGTACGAGACTCCGCCGCCGGTACAGCAGCGGCAACCGGTACAGCAGCGCCAGCCGGTACAGCACAGCGAGTTCCGCTACGCGGAGTCGTTGCAGATGGACCAGGACGAGATCCCGTTTTGAACGTATCCCAGGGGCCGGCGTGTAGTTGTCATGGTTCTCCGCGTCGGCCCCGTTCTGACCAGACCCAGTTCGCCGCGTCTCCCGACGGAGGCGCGGTGTGGTGATTGGACGGCGCTCGGGCTCGTGGCCCGGGCGCCACTTTGAAAAGAGGCACGAATGCCCATCTCCGTCCCCACCCAGTCCGAGATGGCCGCGCTGGCGAACCACGTCAGCCACCTCGGAGACATCGACGATATCCACCTCGAACGAATCAACTCGCTCGACGCCAACGCAATCACTGACCGCGCTGTCATCGGCGAGCTCGCGCAGCGCATCGATGAGCTGCGGGCCTCCGTCGCGGCGTTCGAGTCGCGCTCGGCGACTGATCCGACCGCCATGCAGATGTTCGAGACGCTGTCGACGCGGCTGAATGTCCAGCGCGACAACTTGGCGGCACTCGAATCGAGAGCGGATGCCGCCCTCGAACGGCTGAACCTGAACACCGACACGATCGCTACCACCCGGATCACCCTCAGCCTGCTCAGCACAGACTTCAACATCCACCACGATCGCCTCTTAGCGGTCGAGGGGCGGCTCGACCGTCTCGGAATGACCGATCCCCCGCCACCCCCGCCACCCCCGCCGCCGCCTCCTCCGCCTCCGCCTCCTCCGCCTCCCGTCGTCGCCGGCGCGTTCCCGCTCGGGGCCCTCGAATACATCGGCGCCGCGAGTACCCCGCCGGGGCAGCAGTACGCGTGGGGCGGCGACGTCATGTGCGGCTTGGCGAACGGCAACGTGCTCATCCGGGGTCACAAGAACCAGAGCCTCGTCTACGAGCTCGCGCTCGACGAGTTCCGCGTCCCGGAGCGCTGGACGTCGCCGCACCCGGGATGGAACGGGGAGTACAACACCTACTCGCTACCCATCGGGCGCGTGGTCCGCACGCCGTTCGACGTGACCAATGGCGCGCGTGCGGCAATGTCCGCCGAGATCAAAGATGGCGTTTCGCTCGGCGGGATCGCCGAGCTTCCGGACGGACGCCTGCTGTACTCGATGCACGGAACATTCGGCATCCGCGCTGGCTCGCCCACCAACCTCGGCTTTTTCCCCGCGGTGTCACGGTTCGGTTTGTCCTCCGCCGGAGTGCGGCTCTCTCCGCAGATCACCGGCGGGCCGCTCGCCGTCCTTCCATCGCGCATCGCGGCGCAGCTCGGCGGCCGCTACGTCGCGACGATTTGCAACACCGTGTCGCGACACGGAGAGACGTCGATCGGGCTCGGCGTGATCGTGTTCGATCCGGACCAGCCGACCGAGGCTGTAGTCATCGGCCGGTTCACGACCGCGAACCCGTACCCAGATTGGACCTACACCAACCTCGTTCGCGGGCTCGCGTGGATCGAGACCGACCGCGGTTCGTGCTTGATGGCTTTCGGGCGCGCCGGCACCCCGGATGCGACCGGCCCAGCCGCCGGAAGCCCGGTCTCGTGCTACGGCGCACCGACGACTAACCCGGCGCTCCACCGCACGCAGGACCCCAGCCAGCCCTACGCGCTTTGCTACTCGCCACACGGCGGAGAGGCGCACGGGTACCACGCGTACCCGTACCACGCGCGGATGTGGGCCATGAGCGAACAGGCGCTCGTCGACAGCGACGACGTGACGATGCCGCAGGATTTCCGTCACTACGAACAGCGTGACGTAGAGGGCGTGATGGTCGACTCGAAAGACTTCCCGTGCTGCGGGATCGCGCACTTCCCGGAGCGGCGCATCATCGTCGTCTGCGACAACTACGGCCAGCGGGACTTCTCCCAGGCCGACCCGCAACCCCTGTTCCACGCGTTTAGGTACTGAGCGATGACACGCTCCGGCTACAGGCGATGACGTGGTTGCGGCGGTCTCGACGATGAGCCTGTACGACAACTCCTTTTCTTTTCCTCCGCCCCCGCGGCCCACCCCCGGGCCGAACCAAGTCCGTTCATGCAAACGGCCCAAGAGCCAACAAGCAACAACCGCGCGGCTCCCCGCCACGCAGCGGGGGCGGACTCCTTTCCATGAACAGCGAAACGCTCTTCTTGGCCTGGGCAAAACGTGGCGTGGTCCACGCCGCAAGCGCTCGATACGGAGGGCT
>CAZBSV010000024.1:0-4321 GCA_964494795.1 uncultured Spirochaetales bacterium
GCATGTGGACGCCCGTGGGCCGAGGTAGAGGAGATACTTCCCACAACCCCGACGAAGAATTTGTTGTATTCCTTGGTCTCTTCCCCAGTAAACGCGCGCCTGACTATGAAGCTCTCGACCATCTGCAGACACTCGCGCAGCTGACCATCGGAAAGTCCTGCATCGAGCTCTAGGTAGAGAATCAGAGGCAGCGCCGTCGAGACGTCAAGATCGGCGATGACTCTCCTGAGGTCCGTGCTGGGCAATCCGACCGGCACACCTTCATAACGCTGGTACGCGTCTCCGTATCGAGCGAAATCGCTGAGTTCTTCCCGCACCGTTGGGTATCTTGTCGTTTGCGTGGGAACCCAGCGGCGATACTCCTCGTTCACTCTGCGCGCATCGATCAATCGCCCCGTTTTCGCCATCAGGAAGAATCGGAGCGCGAGATCGAGGCGTGAGTACGACCGACCGCCACGCCGGATTTCGGTGCTCCAGAATTCAGTCTCGAACTTGCTCCAGTAGTCGTCAAATATCGCGTGGCCGGCGACAACTATTTCTTCCGGGTGCGACTTTCATTTCTTCCGGTCTCGGTCCTTCGTCATCGGTCTACCACTCACGCAGTCTGCCGCCGCAGGCGGCAGAAGCGATTTCAAGCTCTTTCAGCGAGAGACGGCCGCGTAGGAAGCCCGAGGCGCGGCGATCGTCCGGGTACCCGCAACCTCGATGCCTCCCGATTGGGGCTCTGCGGATCATGAGATCGCTCCAGCCGTCGCGCCGCGTTTGGCGAGTGCGGCTCGCTGTTGAGCGGCCTCGGCGCGCACGCTCGGCCCGGTAAACTCCAGCACGACGGCGTGATGCACCACGCGGTCGATGGCCGCCGCCGTGGTCATCGGGTCTTTGAAGATCTGGTCCCACTTCGAGAACACGAGGTTGGAGGTGATCATCACGCTCTTGCGCTCGTAGCGCTCGGCCAGGAGTGCGAACAAGACCTCCATCTCGGCGCGATCGTGCTGGACGTAACCGATATCATCCAGCGCCAGACAGTCGAAGCTGTCGAGGCGCTTGAGCTCGCGCGTGAGCCGCAGGTTGCGCTTCGCATCGAGCAGTCGCTCGACCAGGCTCGCCACCGAGGTGAACAACACCGGGTGCCCACGCTCGATGAGCGCGCGTGCAAGCGCCGCCATGACGTGCGTCTTGCCGGTCCCCGGCTGGCCGATCAGGCAGATGTTGGTCGCGCCGGCGACGAACTCCCCGCGCAGCAGCTGCTTGATCTGACCGCGCAGCGGGACGGCGAAGCGGTTCAGCTCGAGCGTCGCATGCGTCTTGTCGCGCGGTAGCTTCGCATCGTTCATGAGCCGTGTGATCCGCCGATCCGCCCGCTCGTTGGCTTCCAGCGTCACGATCTCGGCCAGATAGCGCACGTGGCTCCAGCCTTCAACGGCCGCGCGCTCGGCGAGCTCGAGGTAGTGGCCCAGGAACGAGGGCAGGCGCAGCGCCTTGAGCCTCAACTCCAGCGTCTCCTCGCGGGCGATGGTCGTGCTCATGCGCACACCGCCTCGGCCACGTTCGCGCCGAGCAGCTGATCGTAGACTTTAAGATCCGGTTCACCGACCTCGAGGTACGGCACGGCGCTCGGGGTCCGCGGGCCGCGCACCAGGGCGCGCACCGCTTCGTAGGTCGGCACGCTCGCACCGCAGAGCAGCTGCGCGAGCACCGCCCGCACCGTCTCCTCGCCATCGCACGCCGCCAGATGCAGGATCCGCACGTAGTTCAGATCCGCCTCGGGGACTTCCTCGGCCAGCAGCGCGTCATAGGCGCGGCGGAACTCGAGCCGCGGGAACAGATCCTCCCGAAACGCGTAGCGACGGAACGCTCCGGGCTTCCTCACCAGCGAGTGGATGACGTGCCGATAGTCGATACGGCGCGTCGCTTGACCAACCAGCCGCTCCATGACGGCGACCCGTTCACCGCGATAGTCGAGCTCGAGCAGATCGGCGTGCACCCGCACCCGCACCCGCTGGCCGATCAGGCGCGAGGAGACGGAGTAGGCGCGGTTCATCACCCGGATCGCACTCGCTCGGGACACCGTCGCAT
Source organism: uncultured Spirochaetales bacterium (assembly GCA_964494795.1). GTDB lineage: Bacteria > Myxococcota_A > UBA9160 > UBA9160 > SMWR01 > JACZVU01. The sequence continues at coordinate 2,077 of CAZBSV010000024.1, forward strand.
ACAGCTCCCGATACGCCGGCAACGGCCGCGCGGGCAGCGCACGCAGCTGCGCACGCTCCTCTTCGAGGCGCGCGCTGCGCAGCGCATTGCGTGCCGTGATGCACCCCTCGAGGAACCCTTCATAAGCCTCGCGCGACGCGAAGTCCCGCGAGCCCCGCAGCCGCAGTCGCTGGTCGATCGCCAACTTCAGCCCGCCGTTGGACGACTCCACATCGCCGTTCTCGTGCGCATTGCCCGGGAAGTTGCGTGAGGCGCGTAAGCCGTAGTGCTCGATCAACTCGCGGTAACGCACCGTGAAGTCACGCCCGCGGCTGTCAACGAGCTCGTGCGTCGCGGCCGACAAGTTGTCGGTCCGATGTTCCTGCGGCACGCCGCCGAGGCGCCACAGCGCCGCCTGCAATCCGCCGCTCAGCGACTCAAAACTCTCGCTCGGGCAGATCGATACCGCTTCCCAGTTCGAGTACGTCAGCACGAAGTGGTACAGCAGATGCGGGAACGGTTGACCCTCGATCGCAATGCCCAGCGCCCGCATGTCCGTAAAGTCCGATTGCGCCTGCTCCCCGGGTACGTGAACCTGCGGGAAGAACACCTCCCGATCCGGTCCCCACTTGGCTCGCCACGCGTTGAACCGCCGCTGTAGCGTCCGTAACTGGCCCGCTTGGAACTGGCCCGGATGCCGCTCGTTCAGCTCCCGCCACACCGTCTTCGCCAACAGCCCCCCGTCCTGGCGAAGCCATGTCTCCACCTCCGGCCACACCTCGGCAAACGGGTCCGGCCGCGTTCGCCACGTGTGCGCCACCTTCACCGCCGACGGCGGGCGCCCCGAACGCGCGTACTTGCGCGCCGTCCGCTCGCTCATCCCCGCCTTCGCCGCCGCCGTCACCTGCCCAATACCTTGCTTTAACAAAGACATCAGTAGCCTCACTTGCTCGTCTGTAACCACGCTGTACTCCTCTTGGAGCCAGCGTAAACAAGACCGAGAAAAAGGCCCGAGAACCGGCAAGTCTAATTGTCACTACCCGGCAGTTCTAATTGTCGCGCGCCACCCCTTGTTTTTCCGGACCACTCAGAAGTAGAGGGTTAAGGGGATTTTGCCATCAAGTATTGCCGTGGGGAGAGGTTGCCGAGCGATTCGTGCCGACGGATCTCGTTGTAGCGCGTGATCCATTCGGCCGTCATCTGGCGAACCTCGCCCAGAGTTTCGAACACGTAGCAGTTGAGCACCTCCTCTCGATACGTTCGGTTGAAGCGTTCCACGAAGCCGTTTTGCATCGGCCGGCCGGGCTGGATGAACCGGCGCTCGACGCCGTGACGTCGAGCCCACCTCTCGAGCTCGTCGCTGATGAGCTCAGGGCCGTTGTCCATCCGCAGCGCCGCCGGCTTGCCGCGCAGCTCGATGAGCTCGTCGAGCGCGCGCACGATGCGTCGAGCCGGCAGATTCGTGTCGATCTCGATTCGCAACGCCTCGCGGTTGAAGTCGTCCATCACGTTGAACGTGCGGAACCGGCGACCAGACCACAGAGCGTCGGACACGAAGTCTGCCGACCAGACCTCATTGGGCCCGGCTGGGATCAGCAGTGGCACTTTCACCCGGGCCGGTAAGCGGCGCTTGCCACGCCGCTTCTTGTTCAGCCGCAGTGCTCGATAAACTCGATACAGAACGGTCTTGCCAAAGCCCTGCGGGTGCAGCGCCGGATGCAGCTTGTCGAAGCCGTGACCTGGGTTCTCCAGCACGTAGTGCTCGATCGCCGTGATGACCGGGCCGTCATCCTTGGGGCTCCGCGGTGCGTAGAACGCCGAGCGCGCCAACCCTACGGCTCGGCAGGCCCGACGCACCGATACTCCGTGCTCAGCCACCATGAAGCTCACCAGCTCGCTGCGCGCGGCTGGCGCTACAGTTTTTTTTCAACGGCATCCTGCAGTGCGTGATGCGTCAGCGACAACTCCGCGTACATCTTCTTCAGCCGCGCGTTCTCGCCCTCGAGTTCCTTCAATCGCCGTAGCTGCGACGCGTCCATGCCGCCGTACTTGGCCTTCCAGTTGTAGAACGTCGCCTCGGCGACACCGAGCTTGCGCACGATCTCCGAGACCTTCACTCCGGCTTCCGCTTGCTTCAGGCGGATAGGTATTTTGAACGGCCCTTCTGCGCTGGCAGCAGTGGCGCGTAACGGGCTTTCTGTCAAACCCGAGTGTAGCGCCGGGCGGCTGTACATCAGGGGCGCCGCCCTACTTGACCAGCGAAAGT
>CAZBSV010000025.1:0-11931 GCA_964494795.1 uncultured Spirochaetales bacterium
CAGGGACGGCTACACGACCAACCAGTGCGCGGGCTGGGACCCCACGCGCTACGGATTCCAGGCGTTCACGCAGGATAGCGTCACCGCGGCCTACAACTCGCTGGACCCGAGCCTCGGACAATGGGATCCGACTATCGGGCCCACTGGCGCGTATCGCGCGGTCAATGTCACCCAGGCGCAGACCGGATCGTCGGCGCAATACGTCTATCTGGACTTGGCACAGGCTCAGGTTCTGAGGAGCCAGGGCGCGAGCCTCGCAATCGCCAATCCAGGAAACGCCATGCGCCTCGCCGAGGATCTGATCAATCCCGACGGCTCGCCGCAGCTGCTGCCCAATGGCATGCCGGCGGTTGTGGGCACTCGGGTCGTCCCACAGGGGAACGTCTTCGGGTACTCGCCGGAAAGCGTCGACAAGATCTGCATGCTGCGGCAGCCAGGTAACGTGACGACCCCTTTTGGTGAGACCCTCACCTCGAACAACAACCTGGCCGGGGACTGGGTCCCGAACATCATCCAACCGAGCCTGGAGGAATTCGCGGGTCTGAAGCCCAAGACGAACAACATCGACAACTGGGCGGCGAGGACGATCCTGCTGTTCGAACCGATGGACAACATGAACTGGATGCTCAACGCCCACGGTCAACAAAATCGCGGCGACTCCCGGCACCTGCAAATGCTCGGCGCCAACGCGCTCGAGGGGGGCGGCTTCAAAGAGCAACTCGAAACCGACTTTACCGAGCAGAATGCAGCAGCCACCTCGGGATACCGGATCTCAGAGGGGTTCCGAAGCGTGCCCGGCCTCGTTCCGGACCCGTCTTCGCCGGGCGAGGGCGGCGGCAATCCCTTCTCGGGCTTCTATTCCAGCGACGGAATCGAGAAACTCGACCACTGGGGGGTGAACGGACGCGGCTTCTGGGACGTCGGGGTGGTGGTCGTCACGCTGCTCTACGACTACGAGTGGTACGACCGCGTGGTCGAGGACGAGGGCGACGCAAACCCGGTGAGACTCTTCCCCGCGATCTGGTCCGACAGCGCCTGGCAGACCACCGAGGAGCTGCGCGTCCAGGGCGAGGGCGAGCGCTACAAATGGACGACAGGTTTCTTCTTCCTCCACGAGGAGCTCGACGCCTATAACGTCTTCCCCAACACGCTGCAATACGAACTGACGCAGCGCTTCGACCAGTCGCTCACGAGCTGGGCGCCGTACGTCGCGGGTGAAGTCGACCTGGTCGAGGAGGACACAATCCCGGGCATCTACGAGCTCGTGCTCAACATGGGCGTCCGGTACAACCAGGAAATGAAGGAATTCTCGCTCGCGAGTTCGGCGATCGGGACGACTTCCGGCGCGGAGGCCGTCGAGCTGCCCGAGGACACGGTGTCGGAGACCTGGAAGGCCTGGACCGGGGAGGTGAAGCTCTCCTACACGCCGTTTTCGAACGAGTATGGGAACCTGATCTCCTACCTGAGTTACGGCCATGGCTACAAAGGCGGGCACTTCAACGCGGGCCTCTTGCTCAAAGCCGGACAGTCTTTAACCGCGCTCGAGCAGTTGATCGACCCGGTCGAGCCCGAATTCATCGACGCCGTCGAGTTCGGCATTCGAAGCCGCTGGTTCGACGAGCGGGTGACGCTCAACGCGGCGGTCTTCCGCTACTGGTACGAGGCACTGCAGGTCTTCGACATCGCCAACGGGGAAAGCGAATTGCCGACCCAGAAGCTGCTCAATGGCGATGCGAAGGTGTTTGGCGCCGAGGCGGAACTGCGCGTGCGGCCGATTCCCGGGCTCATGATCAACGGCAACTTCGGCTGGCTCGACTCGGAATTCACCGACTTCACGGTCATCAAGACGATCCGGCGAAACCGCGACCCGAACCCGACGCCGGCCGAATTCGACTATGCGGGCAACCGGCTCGTAGCCGCCCCGGAATTCAACTGGTCGGTGGTCACCGAATACGAGATCCCGCTGTTCGGCTGGGGGAGTCTCGTCCCGCAGTACGACTTCAACTACCAATCGAAGGCATGGCTCGACCCGCAGATGCTCGATCCGCTCTCTCAGGACGGCTATTGGGTCCACAACGCGCGGATCGCCTACCGGACGCCCGACGAGCGCATCGAGCTGGCGTTTTGGGTCTCGAACCTGTTCGAACAGGAGTACAAGATCGACACCTTCGACCTCACCCGCGAGTTCAACACGATCCTCGAGGTCTGGGGCGAACCCCGGACCTACGGTGTGACGCTTTCCCTCAAGTGGTGAGTGGCGGTTACTGCTCGACCTGATAACCCAGTGCGCGGAGTTGCTGGAGCTCCGCCTCGCTGAGTTCGACGTCGTCGGCCTTCCACGGTGCGGCAGGACGCGCCAGATACGCGTCCGCGAACGCCTGCAGTCTCGCTAGCACCTCGGGCTGTTGGTCGCTGACGTCGACCTGCTCGGTCAAATCGCTGCTGCCATCGAAGAGCTGGCCTTTCTCGCCATGCGGCCGGACCAACCGATAGGGCCCCTCCCTCACGGCAACCATCGGGCTCGGCTCGTCCTGGGGGCGCCCCCAGGCCTGGTCGATGTGCGCGTAGCGCGGCGTGTCGCGCGGCGGAATGGACTCGCCGCGGGCCGCGGCCATGATCTCGCTCACCCGCGATCGGCCGTCGCTGATTTCCAGCGGGGGCAACTTCAGCAGGTCGAGCAGGGTCGGCCAGAGGTCGACGTTCTCGGTCGCGGCATCCACCACGATCCCGGGCTCGAGCCGAAACGGCAGGCTGATGATGAGCGGTGTCGTGGTCACCTCGCGCTGGACGTCGCGCGCGTGACCCTCGCGACCGTGTTCACCGAACGCCTCGCCATGATCTCCAGCCACCACGATGATCGTCTTGTCGCGCAGTCCGCGCGCATCGAGGTCCTGAATCAGACTCCCGAGTACGCGATCCGTCCAGCGGATCGAATTGTCGTAGATGTCCGAGTAGGAGGTGCCGAAGAGCGCGGTCTCCTCGTCGTACACGTATTGGTGGACGTCCATGAAGTGGACGTAGAGGAACCAGCGCTCCCCCTTTCCCTGAGCGCGCAGGAACTCGATCGCCGAATTCGCGGTGTCTTGGTCGGTTCCGGTGACCCCGAGGGTCGGATTCTCGCGGCGCACCGATTGCGGGGTCGGCGCACTTCGCGGGCTGTGGTAGACCTCGAAGCCCTGCGAAAAACCAAATCCGGGGCTGACCCAACCATTGCGCCAGACCGCGGCGGTGCGAAACCCCGCCTCGCGGATGATTTCGGCGGGCATCCGAACCTCGTCGGGCAGGCCCTGCGGCGAACGCGTCACCCCGGTGCTGATCGGGTAGAGGCCCGTCCAGAGCGAAGCCATCGAACACTTCGTCCAGGATGACTGGGACATGTGGTTCGCCAAACGAATTCCGCTTGCGGCGAGCTTGTCGAGCGTTGGACTCGTCTCGCGCGGGTAGCCGTAACACGAGAGCCGATCGGCGCGCAAAGTGTCGATCAGCACGAAGAGCAGATTGAGGTCGCTCCTCTGGTGGAGGCTCTCGATGTCCTCGATCCGGCCGAGAGGTCGCGCGTCCCGTCGGATTTCGAACTGCGAGTAGATGGCCGCGATGACCATCAAAGACCCAGTAACGACGTAAAACCAGCGTGAGCGAAGCAGCTGTTTTAGCATCGGCGCATATTAGCCTATTCACGCAAAGCCATAGCAAGGCGAGGGCGGGAATCGAAACGCTTTCAAAATCAAACCCCCCGGACGGTCCGTCGGACCGCCGGGGGGTTTGATTCTTTGCGAAAGGCTTCGCTTAGGCTGCGATGTCTAGTGGCCTCGCATCCGGTAGCCCACTCCGAGGAGCGAGATACCCGCGGCCAGCATCATCCAGGTGTGCGGTTCCGGCACGAACTCGAGCTTGAGAATACCGACGCCGCCGGTCTCCCAATTCGCCGCCGGCTGCAGCCAGCGCGTGAGCACTGGCGTCACGAGCTGGATCGTCCCCTTCAGTTCAGCGCCCTGCAGGTAGCGGTTGTCGTAGCCCTGTCCGTAGTGGACGGTCTTGTGCGGCCCGCGACCCGTGGCCGTGAGCGTGACATGACCGGTCGTCCACGGGAAGCGCGAGCCTTCCGCCATGACCGTGCTGAACTGACCGAGGCCCGAGTTGAAGTAGACCGCCGAACCCAGCGCTATGTAGCCCTTGGTGATCTTGCCACCCCCGGTGACCGGAGCCGTGGTGCCGACATATTGGTAAAGCCAGTTGTTCTCGCCGAGCGAGCAGCCGCCGTTGCGGTAGTAGCAGACCTTGGTGGTCAGCGCGCCGAGCATGCGCATGGTTCCGCCGAACTTGGCGGCTCCCTGCTTCACGTTGATGCTCGCGACGGTCTGGGCGCCCTGCTTTGCCAGGACTTGGAAGTTTCCCGGACCCTTGCCCGCTCCGAAGATTCCCGTCGCATTGCGCATCGTCAAATACGTGTAGCTGTACACGTACGGGTACAGGGCGCCGAACTCGCCGACCACACCGGTCGCGCGCAGACCCCTGCCGGCCTTCGCCACAGCAGCCGCCGGAAAGTTGAACGCGCCGTTCGCACCGCCGCCCGTTGCCGCGAGAACGTTCTGGCCCATGACCGGGTGGCCGGCCTGGACGTATCCCTTTCCACCCGGCGTCTTGCCCGTACTTATTGCCGTACACATGGATCTGTTCGCCGCGCCGAGTGACGAGAAGAATTGCGGGTTGCGGTAGAGCGGCGGGATCGGGCGCATATTCTTGCCGCCTGTCCTCGCCGTCATCCCCTTGGCGGGGCGCACCGCGGTGCCCTTGCCCTGCCAGTTTGCCCAGGGCTCGCAGAAGAGCGCCTGCATCAGGGAACCACCCAGCGGGGCGAAGACGCCCTTGCCGTCCGTCGGCGTCGACGCGAAGTGGCAGCGCGGCTGGGCGGGATTGCACTGGATGCCCTGCGGCATGCCGAACGCCGAGTAAATCGCCGACTCGCCGGTTCCGCCGGTGCGCTCGTTGCCGAACGACTTGACCAGCCACGAACCGTTGAACAACTGGTTCCCGGCCTGGGCGGTCGTGGCGGCGGCAATTCCGACGCTCAATAGACCGACCGATAACAGTCTGGTGGTGAGTAACATGTCTGTGAACCTCCGATGTGCTGACCGCTCGACGTCTGACATCTCACGATTGGGATGTCCGGCGTGTCACGCGTCGACGACCACGGCGCGGGTGTCCGCTCAACGAAAGCCGGATCCGGACGCAATCAGTGCCATAGTCACCTACACGCGATTCCGCTGTCAAGCGAAAAAACGATCGCCCTGCTCGGGATAGAAAGAAAAACATCGGAGGGCGCCTGCGCTCGCCCAACCTCCGCTGGCGCGGCCGCGCCACTCGGGCCAGTGCACGTCATCCGGGATCCGAGCAGTTGACGCGAACCGCTTGATTCACACCCGCGGGGAGAGCTGACCCAATTGGGGGCAGCTTCGGCGGCCTCGGTTCGGGACGCAGAGAGAGCCGCGGTACCGGACGCGGAGACGCGTGGTTTGCGCGCTGGGAGAGGCGCGGCACCGGGCGAGGAGGCGTGGTGTGGGCGCTGGGAGAGGCGTGCGGCCCGGCGGCGCCAAAACGAAACCCCCGAACGGTCCGCTGGACCGCCCGGGGGCGTTGGTTCGTTGCGAAAGACTTCGCTTAGGCGGCGACGGCTACTGACCCCGCATCCGGTAGCCCACTCCGAGGAGCGAGATACCCGCGGCCAGCATCATCCAGGTGTGCGGCTCCGGCACGAACTCGAGCCTGAGAATACCGACGCCACCGGTCTCGTAGTTGACACCCGGATGCAGCCAGCGCGTGAGCACCGGCGTCACGAGCTGGATCGTACCCTTGCCCGCCTTCGTGCGGTTGTCAAAACCCGTGCTGTAGTGGACCGTCTTGTGCGGCCCGCGCCCCACGGCCGTGAGCGTGACCTTGCCGGTCGTCCACGGGAAGCGCGAGCCTTCCACCATGATCGAGCTGAACTGCCCGAGGCCCGAGTTGAAGTAGACCGCCGTGGTCAGCGCCAGGTAGCCCTTGGTGACCTTGCCACCCTTGGTCTGAGCCGAGGTGCCGACATAATCGTAGAGCCAGTTGTTCTCGCCGAGCGAGCAGCCGCCGTTGCGGTAGTAGCAGACCTTGGTGGTCAGCCCGCCGAGCATGCGCATGGTTCCGCCGAACTTGGCGGCTCCCTGCTTCACGTTGATCATCGCGACGACGGCCTGGCCCTGCTTCTGCTGGATGAGGAAGTCTCCCGGGCCCTTGGCCGGTCCGAACACCCCGGTCGCATTGCGCATCGTCACGTACGTGTAGCTGTACACATACGGGTAGAGGGCGCCGAACTCTCCGACGATGCCGGTCGCGCGCAGACCCGGGCCCTTGCCCGCAGCAGCCGGCGGAAAGTTGAAACTGCCTTTGAGCTTGCCCGTCGTGGTCGCGGCCACGAACATGCCCGTGATCGGATCGCCGGCCTGCACCAGCCCCTTGCCGCCCATCCCATCCGTGCTCGTTGCAGTACACGAGGTGGTGTTCTGCGCGCCAAGCGAGGAGAAGAATTTCGGATTGCGGTAGAGGGGCGGGATCGGGCGCTTGCCCTTACCGCCCGTCGTCAGGGTCGCGCCCTTTGCGGGGCGCGCCGTTGCTCCCTTGCCACCCCAGTTCGCCCAGGGCGCGCAAAACAGCGCTTTGGCCTGGCCGCCGCCGAGCGGCGCGAACTTGCCCTTGCCGTCCGTCGGCGTGGACGCGAAGTTACAGCGCGGCTGGTTCGGGTTGCACTGAACGCCCGCCGGTATACCGAACGCCGAGTAGACGGCCGACTCGCCGGTTCCGTTCGTGCGCTCGTTGCCGAACGACTTGACGGTCCAGGAACCGTTGAACAGTTGGGTTCCGGCATGGGCGGTCGTGGCGCCGGCGATTCCGACGCTGAGCAGACCGACCCATAATAGTCTCGTGATGGATGCCATGACTGTGAACCTCCGATGTGGACGGGGGGCGCTCGCTGCGCGACTCCATCCATTTTGCGGGGCCCGACTTTCCATTCTTTCCATTCGGATCAAATACTGAGTCTAAACGCCCACGCTGAACTGAGTGATCGGCAGACCGCGATCCGCAATCAAGCGATCTGTAGAGAAAACCGTGACGGGGATCGCTTTTTTTGACTCGAACCGCAGCCCGAGCGGAAAATTGCAGCCCACCGGCAACACTTCAGATCTGGCCGCGCGCGTGCCCCGCAGGGGAGCAACGCAGGCGACGTCGGCGACGGTCGATGTTGCGGCTGCGGGCCGCGCCGGTCGATGGACTCGCGTTCGAGACCGTGTACGATGGCGGCCGTTTCGGGCCACCAGCATTGCCGGGCGCTCCCGATTCGCACCTCCGGCGCAATTTCCGCAGACCGCCGCCGCGGGGGGATGGCCGCCGCTGCGGAGGGATTAGCCGTCGCGGGGGGGGTGGCCGTTGCAGGGGGATGGCCGCTGCGAAGGGATGGCCGCCGAGAGAATCGGGGGCACTTCGTCTCGCCTTTTGGGGCTTTGCGAACTTCTGGAGGCTTCGCGAACGATGAAATGGGCCGCTGTGATCGCAGCCGCTGTGGCGTTCGCGCTGGGCTTCGGGCTCGGGCGCTCGACCGCTCCGACTCCCGAAAGTGAACTCGCCAGCGTGGCCTCGTTCCGAAAGTCGCTCGAAGACCCGGACTGGCTGACGCGCTCGTACCGTTTCAGCTCCTTCCTGATGGGCTTGAATCCGGAAAACCTGCCCGACGCGCTCGAAGTCCTCGAACCCCAGCTGTCGTGGCTGCTCACCGACGAGTTCCGGATGTTGATGCTCGCGTGGTCGCGCTTCGACGCGCGCGGGGCATTCGAACACGCGCAGTCCTGGCCGCCGCAGATCCGGCGCAACGCAGGTGGCGCGGCCATGTACGCCTGGGGATTTCGCAACCCAATGGAGGCGGTTCGCGAACTCGAGGCGGTCGAGAACCCCGAGCTGCAGGAGTTTTGGGCGGCGCGACTGCTCGCGGGCTGGGTCCACGGCAAATACCGCGACAGCGCGAGCGAATACATCTCCGCGATGCCCGAGGGCCCGATTCGCTACGCGTACTTCACCACGCTCGCGTGGGAACTCTCGAAAGAAGGCTCCGAGGCTGTGATGCGCTGGGCGGAGGATGTGCCCGACGAGCCCGCGACCTTCAAGCAGGGCGTGTTCCTGAGCGCGACGAATACCCTCACGGGCATCGACCCCGCAGCGACGGCGCTCTGGCTCGAAAAGCATCTGGATCGCGCTTACGCGAGCGACCCGCTGCTCGTGGTCGCCCGCGGTTGGGTGACGAGCGATCCGCCCGCGGCGATGAATTGGCTGATCGGCCTCGCAGCCGGCAAGCAGCGCGACGCCGCCGTCGAGACCGCGTTCCGCCACTGGCTTCGAAAAGCGCCGAGACAGGCCGAGAATTGGCTGCTCTCGGCGAGCCCTGCGCGCGCCGTCGACCCGGCCGTGCGCATCCTGGTCGAGAGCACGCGGAAGCAGAATCCAGACGCCTCGAAAGAATGGGCGGCGCGCCTCGCGGAACGCAGCTGACGCGGTTCGCCCCCCGCGCGCCGCACGGACCGCGTCACGGCGTTGCTAGCGAGACCTCGCGTGGCGAATCGTCATCAATGACCCCGACGCCCTGTTGCACGGTGTAACTCGCATTGGCGGCGAGGCTTTCCAGCAGCTGGGTTTCACCATTCGGCCAGATGATCCGCACTGCGACCGAACGCGAGCCCGCGAGTCCAAAATGTTGCTGCTTGGGGTTCATCGAGAGATAACCGGAGCCGGCCTGGACTTCGCGCCGTACCCGCGTTCCGTCTTCGAGCGTCAGAATGATCCGGGCTCCGACGGCATCCCGACTGCTTCGGCGGTCGGGTTCGACCACGAGTCGCTCGCGAAGCCAGGTGTGCTCGTGCTCGTCCGACTCGTCGAGCCAGCGCTTCGCCGTGGCCGCGATCAACCCCCAGCCGCAATCGGCGAAGGCGTCGCAATCGGCGTTCGGACGGCTCGAGCGGCGCGGATCGCCGACGAGCCGCAGCTTGAGCCAACCGCCGCCCCGCTTGTCGGAGTCGTTGCGCAGGAAAGTCGCCGGCGAGTGAAAGTTGTTGACCGCGATGTCGAGATCGCCATCGTCGTCGTAATCGAGATACGCGGTGCTTCGCGAGTTCCCCGGGAAGTCGGCGCCACTCCGGTCCGAGACGTTCTTCAGCTTGCCGTCGTCGTTGAGGAAGAAGACGTTTGTTTCACGACGGTTATCGAGCAACAACTCGCGACCCTTCGCTCCGGGGTCCGTGGGCCGATAGACCATCGAGAAGGTGTTGAAATCGTTGGTCCCGTTGACGAGATACAGATCGTCGTCCCCGTCGTGGTCGAAGTCGAAGAACTCGGCATCCCACGCCCAGCCCGTGGAAGTCGCGCCGCGTTCGATGTCCGTCGAGGGCACATAGCGCGTGAGCCGGCCGCCTTCGAGCTGCGACATGTAGAACAAATCAGATTCCTTGGTCAGCATCCCGGCCATCGCGCGAAGATCGAAATCGATCGGCGTGTTGACGTCCGGGAAGACGTACTTGTTGTCCTTCACCAACATCGCGATATTGGAGATGTAGATGTCCGGAAAATCATCGTCGTTGAGATCGGCGATTCCTACGTTCATCGAGTGGAACGCACCGGTGATCCCGAGCGCGGGTGCGACGTTTTCGAATTTCCCGGATCCCAGATTGCGCAGGAACGCGTTTCGGCCGTAGTCGTTGGCGACGATGATGTCCTGCAAGCCGTCTCGATCGAAGTCGACGTGCGAAACCGCCTGGGTCCAGCCCAGATCGTCCGTACCGCTGCCCTCGGTCACATCTTCGAAGCGCAGGCCACCGAGGTTGCGAAACAACTTGTTCGGCAGCGCGTTCTGGTTGTTGCGGTCGACGGTCGGAATCGCACCGTGCACGTAGTCGCCGAAGTAACCGATGTAGACGTCGAGAAGTCCATCTGCGTCGAAATCGAACACCGTCGCGGGCCCCGCGATGAGCCCCTCGCCGCCGAGTCCGGAAGCCTGCGTCACGTCCTCGAAGCGCGCCCCACCGAGGTTGCGGTAGAGGCGATGCGCGTCGCTCACATAGGTGATCAGGATGTCTTGACGGCCGTCGTTGTCGAAGTCCGCGATGATCGGATTGCGCGCCTCTCCGCGCGTCTTGTCAGCGCGCAGCCAGGCGATACCCGCTTCTCGCGTCGCGTCGGTAAAGGTTCCGCGGCCGTCGTTCAGCAACAAGGCGTTTCCCCCGCCACCGACGAACAGGAGATCCATGTCGGAGTCTCCATCGATATCCTCGGCGGCGACGCCGCCGCCCGAAAACGTGGGCGGCGTCTTGAGCTGTTTGTGGCGGAACTCACCGAGCCAGTTCGCCGAGCGATGGGTGAATGCGACACCTGCACCCGCGGTTGCGTCGGTGAAGAAGGTTCCCGCAGCGGCAGCTTCACTTCCGCGCTCGCCGGTGAGCGGGGATGCGGCCGATGCGATTCGGCTATGCAGCTCGACGATCTCCGGTGCAGCGTGGTGCCGCTGGGCGCGATCGCGGATCGCGGGAGCCGCCAGCTCGAGATCGCTCGGCTGTAGCCGAACCGTATCCCCTCCTTCACGGGCGAAGGTTCCCGCGACGCGCAGAAGAAGCACCGCGTATTGCGAAATGGACTCGGCGATGATTTCAGCCGCGAATGGATCGGGCAGGATCGAATCCAGAGCTGCCGCGTGGGCCGCTCGCCGCAGAGACCACCAATGCGCGCCGAAGTCCCGGAAGGAGTCGCAGTCGAACGCCTCGAGGGTGATCCGGTCGCTCTCGGCGAGTCGGCCGAAGACGTGAACGTCCTCGAATTCGTCGATCCGATGCGGAATCAGCTGCTGGGCGGCGGCCGCGGCTTCGGAACTCCGGATCAGCGGATCTCCGGCCTCTTGCGCGCGGCGACTCGCCTCGCGCAGCAAGTCGGCGGAGAACGCGTCGATCTGCCGCATCAGGGCGTCGACGAGCCTGCGCCGATCGTCGATCACCGGCGACACGGGTTGGCGGGCGTAGAAGCGGCTGATGTTGAAAACGAGCAGCGGAATCTCGTCGCGACTTCCGAGATTGTTGTATCGGCGGTAGGCGGCGGCCTTGCTATCGATGATTTGGTCAAAGAGGGCGAGCGCCTGCGCGCGACCCTCGGCGCGATCGGGCGCCGCGACGCGATGACCGGGATCCGGCAGGGCGAGATCTTCGCCTCGGCGCGGGAGCAGTCGATCCCAGGCCGATCGGAAGCGCGACTCGCTGATCTCGAATTCACTTCGATCGCGGGCTTCACGGTCCGCGACGGCCAGCGCACTCAGCGACACGGCGTCGAGCGCGCTGCGGAGCGCTTCGATGCTCTCGGCTGCGAGGACCAGCAGTGGAGACCCGCCCGAAACCATGAAGTCCTGCTGCACGGCGAGGATCGCGCGAAGCGAATAGGCGATCGACGCGTATTGCACTGCGCGGATCTCCGGGATGGAAATCGGCGGAGAGCCCGGAAATTCGACCCGCAGCTCGACGCCCGAACTCCGATCGACCGCGACGATCCGCTCAATTTCTCGCTGGACGTGCCGCGGCTGGATCTCCGATTCGCCCGCCTGCAACGCGGCCGCCGACGCCCGAACCCAGACTCCGCGAACCAGCTGCACCTGTAGCTCGACGCTCGCGCTGCGCGCCGCCTCGCTCAGAGGGGTTCCAAACAGAAAGTCCTCGAAGCGATTCGCCGAGGAGTGGCACTTGGCGTCGCGTGCTGATTCCAGCTGCTCGATCGCGGAAAGCAGTGGGTCGATCGACATGCTGGGGACGGCGCCGTCGAGCGATTCAGCCGAAGTCGCCGCCCACGCCTCCGTCTCGGCAGCGGCTGCGATTTCCGCACTCGCGCCGG
>CAZBSV010000026.1:0-12233 GCA_964494795.1 uncultured Spirochaetales bacterium
GCACCCGCTTGATCTCGACCCGCAGTTCTTCCCGGCTCCAGCCTGAGCGGGGATGACCGGAGTCGGCACGCTCGCCGCGCACCTGCGGGATCGCCGCGGCTACGTGCGCTGAACCGACATTCCTCTGCTTTTCCATGCCAGAAAGATCCTCGAGCGGTACCCGCAATAGTCCGAGATTGTCTCCCAAATCCGGAGCGAAAGGATAGAAAAAAAGACGGCGTTTTGGCAATGGCCGATGACAGAGGTTCGCGCCAATCATGAGCTGCCCAGGGGGATGGAGCGGGTCAGCACTCGGTTGATCCAGGCCTCGGGAGGCCCATTCTGGCCGCTACACCGACTATTGCCTCGGTGTCCTTTCATCAGCGAGCCCAGGTTCGCGGACGCAGATCAGGGCGCCGCGTGGTGGGTGTGCCGAGAATCGAAATGGTCGGGAATTTCAGGACATCTTGCCAATCCTAAACTTAAGCGGCTTGTTGCGCATTCGACACTGAAGATTGGCGGCCTCCGGCGAATTTCCCGTCACCAAAATGCCTTGCGCTCCTACTCACAGGCTGGGTTTGCACTCGAGGCATCGGCGTGTGCAACTCAGCCGCAGAAACTCTGTTTGACTTGGGCGAACACGAGGGGGTAGTCTTAGCGGGCTCTGCGTCGGACTTGCGACCGGATCGAGGCGCCGTTTCATGCATGGCGCCATTCTCGCATCGATGGAGCATCGACGGAGCATCGATGGGACATCGATGGGGCATTGACGGAGCATTGATGGAGTGGAGGAAAGGAACATGAGTTTCGGGCGAACATTTGCGCTCGCGTTGGTGGTTCTGGGCGTGGCGGCGAGCGCGAATGCTGGCGTCCAGCTGTATTCAGGCGAACTCATCGTGCAGATGCGTGGATCGGATGCCGCCGGCGACTTCATCGGCGTCCCGTTCGGTCGCCATTGCAACACGCATCCGTATCACGCCAAGCATACCGCCATGTTCTTGTACTCGGCGATGAACTTCACGCTGACCGTTCCGAAATTCGGCGGGCAGCTGCCCGTCATCGACACGAACTCGGACAACATCCCGGACGTGGCGCCTGGCTGCGCGCCGGGCTCGCTGCAAGCTGGACTGCCCCTGATAGGAGGTGGAGCACTCGCCACCACGGGGAAGGCATCGACCATGCGGACGGCCGCCAATCCGAGGGGATTCACGCTGCCTGCGTCGGACCTCTCGCGGGTGACGTCGGGTGCTTCGTTCCTCGAGACGACCTGGTTGCCACTTCCTGCCGGGAATCCCCGCTTCGATTTCGAAATCGAGTACGCGGATTTGAAGAACGCTAAGGGCGGGTTTGCGAAGGGCGCAGGACCCGGCAGCTTCATCGTCAAGAACGCTGCGAGGGTAGAGGTCAAAGCTGGCAAGAATAAGTTCGGCGGGACGATGCGCCTGTTGGGCCAGTATCGTACGAATCGGGGCATCGAGACCGCGACTACCTCGACGGGCGCTACTCCGTGGAACCTGCAGTACATCGGTGCCGGTGCCGCGACCGCAAAGGGTAAAGTGACGGGAGGCTTGCTCTACACCGCGATGATTGATCGCGCGTACCACTACTTTGGGAAATTCGGCTACTCGCCGAGGTCCGTCAGCATTTCGGTATTCCCCTGGACGACCGGAGCGGTTCAAGTCACCGCCTCCGGCGGGCCGCAGGTGACGAAGCTGAAGCGAACCGGCTATGACAATCGAACGCCCGCCGGTGCGGGAAGCATCCAGCTGGTAAGCCCGGCGCTCACGCGCTGGAAGAATCGCCAAAGCGACTATTACACCGGGAGCATTGCGATGCTGAAGCTCGAGTTCGTGCCGGAACCCGAAGCCGGGCTGATGCTCGCAGCAGGGATCTCTACGCTTGCGCTGCTGTATCGCGTGAACCGTCAACGCGGGCGCGCGTGATCGCCCCGCCAGGGAGTTCCAGGGGCGGGCAGGGCGGCCCGCCTCGACGGGGCCGATGCCCGTCTCTTCGGGGCGGCGAGCCGGCCTCTCGGGCCGAAGTGGTGGAAATTCCTTTACAAAATGCCTAGGTAGCCGCTTCTCTTGCGTATTGCAGTGACGCTCCAGGCGGGTAAGGGTTTTTTCAAGTGAGTCAGGGTTTTTCTAGTCTGGCGAAAAAAGATAGCTGGACAACCGATGAAGCGTGGTAAGCTGCACGCATCTGGAAATTTCCAGGATCAAGAGCAGCAAGAGCATCTAGAGCATATAGCCATTGGGGGCATTGGGGAGATAGCGATGATCTCGCAAGCAGCACGATTCATTCTGACCGCGTTGGTGCTGATCGGTTTCGCCGGTCCCGCGCGCGCTTTGCAGTTTGCCGAAGTCACGCTCGACAATTGTGACGCGGCCGGGTGTGAGGGCTCGACCCTCTACCTCTCCGTTCAAGAAGAGGTGGGCGGCACTTGGCTCGTCACCTACACGATCAACACCGACGATTACACCGGCGACCGAATCGGGTTCAATCAGATCGGCTTCAAGGCGATCCAGGGCTGGACGAGCGGCGAAGTACTCAGCTCGCCCGTCGGATCGGTCGACGACTGGAATCCGGTCTTCGAATCCCCGATCTCTTCGAACTCGCTCTGCGATCACACCAGCGGCAACACTAACATGGTCTGCGTCGCCGGGTTCGTAAACATCACATCGGGTGGCAACTACACGTGGACATTTCGCCTCGACGGCGGGACGCTGATGAACCTAGATGACTGGCATCTCGGCGCCCAGTACGCGAACGGCTACTGGCGGTCCCAGGGAAAGATCATCTCGTCAACGACAAGCGGGTCAGCAGTCCCCGTGCCCGAGGCTTCGGCTGCGATGCTCTTCGGCCTGGGTGCGATCCTGGTCACCCGGAGGGCGCGGCGCCGTTAGCCACCGCCTCGGCTGCTGAATCTCACAGGGGCCGGCCTCCCAGAAGGAGGCCGGCCCCTTCGATTATGTGCGGCGCATTCCTCGCGACCCGTTGGCGGCGCGGTAGCCTCGCACCGCCGATTCGCAAATGCCTCTTCGTCCACTAGCCTTCGCCCACGCCCCCGTAGCTCAGAGGATAGAGCGACGGTTTCCTAAACCGCAGGTCGCAAGTTCGAGTCTTGCCGGGGGCGCCAGGATTCCGTAGAGAGCGCCACTCGCTGCCCGGCGGGACGACCTTGCCCGCGCGGCGAACTCGCTAATCACGCTTGCAGATCAGCTGGATTTGTGGCTGCGGGAATCCTGCGTACCATACGATTCCCCGACGCGGGCTCGGAGGAAGGGTGAGCGATCTCGGAACACTCGCTGATCTGGCGGAGATCTTTGGCGCCGTCGTCGTCTTGGGCGGACTGGCGTTCGCTTTGGTTCAGATGCAGCACTACCGCCAGCAGCGCCGCGAGACCGCCGGGATCGAATTGCTGCGCTCGTTTCACAATCCCGAATTCTCGCGCTCGTTGCGCGTGGTTCTCGCGCTGCCGAAGGGCGTGCTCAAATGCGACATGAAAGAGCGCAGCGATGGTGTCGAAGACGCGATCATGGTCGTCGTCTTGACCTTCGAGTCGATCGGCGTGATGGTGTTTCGCGGCATCGTTCCGCTTGCGATGGTGGATGAACTGATGGGCGGCGTGTGCGTGGAGTCATGGGAACGCCTCGAGAGCTACACCAACGAATTTCGCCTCGAGCGCGAGCGCTCGACGATGAGCGAATGGTTTCAATGGCTCGCGGAACGCCTCGCAGAAAAACACGCGCGCTATGGACGACCGCCAGCCTACGATCAGCATCGCGGCTGGCATGCTTGAGGCGAGCGATCCGGCTGGCATGAGTGACGAGCGGCGCGCGTTTCTCGCGTTTACGGATGAGCTCTATCCGCAATTTCGAGACGGATTTTGCGAGGCGACCGAGAAGGCGATGTTCGAGGAGCACAATCGGCAAGTGCTGGAGTTCGCGGAGGGGGACGCGAGTTTCAAGCAGCGGCTCTTGGTCTGGCGGGTGGAAGAGGGGTGGGCGCCGATTTGTCACGCCCTCGGTGTTGGGATTCCCGACCGGCCATTTCCGCACCGCAACAAGCGCGCGGAATATCACGGGTATTGAAGCGTGAAGGAGATCTGGTGTCGATCGAATCGGGCGCGCCGATGCTGACGAAGGCGTCTGCGTTCAAGCTGTTCAAGACGATCGTCTTCCTGATCCTGATCGTCAACCTCATCTACTACCTGTTCGAAGACGTGACCGCGTACCTCTATCTCGCGCCTGGACACGGCTTCTTCGCCAGCATGGAGAGCTTCGCGGTCACGATCGACTACGTGGCGTGGATGCTGCTCATCGTGCTGTTCGAGATCGAGACGAACCCACACGCAAAGGATCGGCTCGGGAGCGCGGGCAAGTGGATCCTCGCGGGCCTCACCGCTGCCTGCTACGTGGTTCTGGTCTACGCCGCGTACGGCTATGCGGTAGGGTTGCGGGAAAGCTACCACTTCGAACCCATCGCGTCCGAGTCCGTTTGCGATCTTGCGGCGGAGAAGTTCGCGTATCTCAGCGTTGAAGGCCGACCGATCGAACTCACGGCGCAGAACTGTGGCTCGTTTGCGGCGGAAGCGGTTTTCAAGAGCCCAGGCGACAACCTGATCGCGTCGCATACCAACCTGATCGCAATTCGAAAACTGGGTTGGATTGATGTGATCAACGCGGGTGCGTGGTTGCTCGTGGTTCTGCTGTTTCAGATCGGAGTTTCGCTCAGCCTCGTGAACAGACTCACGAAGCGGCGATTGATTTCGATCGAGATCGGAAAGGGGCTCGCGTATCTCGCGCTGCTGGGTTGCGCGATCTACTGGACGGCCTACAGCGCCTTCATCGATTCCTGGGACGCCTGGCTGTGGTTGGTCGCCTTCCTGCTGATCGATCTCAATCTTCTCGGCCTGGATGACAGCCAGACGCCCGCCGTAAGCGAGGGCGCGGGCGCATAGCCGATGGCGCCTCGCGCAGCCGGGAGCGAATTTGCCGCGCCGCGCATACCGTGGGGTCGGCCGCGCATACCGTGGGGTTGGCCGCGCATACCGTGGAATTGGCCGCGCATTCGATAGGAGCAGCGAATGATTCCCATCCAATGGATCGCGCGACGCGCATGGGTCGCCGCGTGTTTTGCGACTGTCACGCTCGCGGGCTGTCCGCCCGCGCTGAATCCGACGCAGTTCTCGCGCGAGGACCAATCGGCGCTGGCGCGGATCACCGCCGAGCGTCTTTCCGCCCACATCGAGGCGCTGGCGGGCGACGCCTACGAGGGGAGGGGGCCCGCCACGGCTGCGGATCGGCGCACCCAGCAGTATCTCGCGGACCAACTCGCTGCGATGGGGCTGGAGCCGGGGGGCGAGAACGGAAGCTGGCTGCAGGAGTTCGATATCGTCGGCATCCATTCCAAGGTGCCAAAGAGATGGTCGTTCCGGCGCGGGTCAGAGTCGCTGGTTCTCGAGTACTGGGATCAGTTCATCGCCGCGAGCGACGTGCAGCGCGCGAGCTCGAAGATCGACGCTTCGGAAGTCGTGTTCGTCGGTTATGGCATCGATGCGCCCGAATACGCGTGGAACGACTTCAAGGGCGAGGACCTCAGCGGCAAGGTTCTCCTGATGCTGAACAACGATCCCGATTGGGACCCCGAATTGTTCGCTGGAAAAACCCGGCTCTATTACGGCCGCTGGGATTACAAGTACGCGACCGCGGCGCGCCAGGGCGCGGCGGGCGCAATCATCATCCACACGATCCCCTCGGCGGGCTATCCATGGCAGGTCGTGCAGACCTCGTGGTCGGGCGAGCAGTTCGAATTGCCCGCAGAGGGCGAACCGCGGCTCGAGATCGCCGCGTGGCTGACCGAAGAATCGGCGGCCGAACTCGTGCGGCTCGCAGGCAAAGACCTGGCCGAACTCGTCGAATCCGCGAAGAGTCGCGATTTCCAGCCGGTACCGCTGGGCGTTGCGACTTCGCTCGTACTCGAGAACAGGTTGACGCAGGCGCGCACGGCCAATGTGCTCGGGCGCTTGCCCGGCAGCGATCCGGAATTGCGCGCGGAAGCCGTGGTCTACACCGCGCACCACGACCATCTGGGTGTCGGCAGCGCCGACGCGTCGGGCGATCGGATTTACAACGGCGCGCTCGACAATGCGGCCGGCGTCGCGCAGGTGCTTGCGATCGCCGACGCATTTCGGGCGCTTCCGACGCCGCCGAGGCGATCGCTGTTATTCCTGTTCGTCGCCGCCGAAGAGCAGGGCTTGCTGGGCTCGCAGTATTACGCCGCGCACCCGACCTACGCTGCCGGAAAGATCGCGGCCAATCTCAACTACGACGGCGGCAACATCTGGGGCAAGACCCGCGACGTCACTTTCATCGGACGCGGCAAGTCATCGCTCGACGCGGTGGTCGAGCGAATCGCCGGGAGCCAGGGGCGTGTCGTGAAGTCCGATCAGTTTCCCGATCGGGGCTTTTTTTACCGTTCCGACCAATTCAGCTTTGCGAAGATCGGTGTGCCGGCGGCGTTCCTCGAGGCGGGCACGGATTTCATCGGGCGCCCCGCCGGTTGGGGGAAGCAGCAGATCGAGCTGTACGAGGCGGTCCGCTACCACCAGCCGAGCGACGAAATCGACAGCAGTTGGAACTTCTCCGGGATGATCGAAGATGCGGTTCTCGGATTCTGGACGGGTCTCGAGGTCGCGAACGCGGACGCGATGCCCAGCTGGAATTCCGGCGACGAATTCGAGTCGATCCGCAAAGCAGCGCTCGGCGCCGCGAGCGATCGATAGTCGAGGCGTCTACCCGCCGCAGCTCACCAGCCGCAGGTCCGATGCGCGTTCTGCTCGTCGAGCCAGGCCTGCAGCGGTGCGAAGTAGTCCCGAATCGCGGTGGCGTCGAGTTCGCGCTCGCCGGTGAGGGCTTCGAGTGCATCCGGCCAGGGTCGAGTCATGCCCATTTCGAGCATCTCGTTGAGACGCCGGCCGGCTTCCCGGTTGCCGTAGATCGTGCAGCGATTGAGCGGGCCTGTGTAACCCGCAATCGCGCACAGCGCGCGGTGGAACTGGAACTGCAGAATGTGGGCGAGAAAATAGCGGCTGTAGGGCGTGTTTCCGGGGATGTGGTACTTGGCGCCTGGATCGAATAGATCTTCCGTGCGCTCGTTGGGCGCGCGAATGCCCTGATACTTCTCGCGCAGCGCCCACCAGGCGGCGTTGTACTGGTCGCTCGAGATTTCGCCCGAAAAGACGCCCCAACGCCAGCGATCGACGAGAAGCCCGAACGGCAGGAAGGCAATCTTGTCGAGTGCATCGCGCAGCAGCAGGCCGATGTCTTTCGACGCGGGCGGCTCGCTCTCGAGAAGCCCGAGTTTGACGAGGTAGGCGGGTGTCACGGAGAGCGCGATCGAATCGCCGATCGCCTCGTGAAAGCCGTCGTTCGCACTACCGCGGAAGATATACGGTTGCTTGCCGTAAGCGCGCTGATAGTAGTTGTGGCCCAGCTCGTGGTGGATCGTGCGAAAATCTTCGGCGTTGGTCTCGATGCACATCTTGATCCGAAGATCGTCGCTGTCGTTCACATCCCAGGCGCTCGCGTGGCAGACGACTTCGCGGTCCCGCGGTTTGGTCAATAGCGAGCGCTGCCAGAAGCTTTCGGGCAGCGGTTCGAAGCCGAGCGAGCTGAAGAAGTTTTCGCCGGACTCAACCATTCGCTGCGGGTCGTAGCCAGCGTCTACCAGCAAGTGCGTCAGCTCATAGCCCGGATCGGCGTCGGCGGGAGCAAGCAGGTCGTAGATTTCGCCCCACTGCTGGGCCCACATGTTGCCGAGCAGGTGAGCGGGAATCGGTGCGTCGAGCGGCACCTGATCCGCTCCATAGAACTCGGACAACTTTGCGCGCACATAGCAGTGCAGCGACTCGTAGAGCGGAAGCACCTGATTCCACAGCCGGTCGACTTCGGCCGCAAACGCGTCGGGAGACATGTCGTAGCTGGAGCGCCAGAGCGCACCGGTATCGGGATAACCGAGCTCTTTCGCACCCTGATTCATCAGTTCGACGAAGCGCCGGTAGTCGTCGCGGATCGCGGGCGAGGTGGTGCGCCAGCCGATCCACACGTCGAGCAGGGCCGCTGGGTCCCGGCTCTCGGCGTGGATCGCGCGAATCTCGCCGATGTCCAGGCAATCGTCTCCCTCGGCGCCGTCGGGGCAGTATTGAGCCTTGCCGTAGTTGCTGTCCATTCTGGCTGCAATCTGGCTGAGCTCTTGGGTGAGCGCGCGGTCGGCGGGGGCGGGCGTCGTGATCGCGCGCTTGAGCAGTTCGAGCTGACGGCGGGTGCTCGCGTCGAGCTCGAGAGCGTCGAATCGCGAGGCCCGCTTGGCGAGTTCCGTGCTTGCAGTCAGGTAGTTCTCGGACGCCTCGGCGGCGATCATCTCGGTATCTGCGGTGATGAAGTTCTGTTTCACCCACTCTGCACGCGCCGCGCGGACACCGAGAGTCGCGAGCTGTTGGTTGGCATCCGCGACGAACGTTCGCGCTTCCTCCGCGCTCGGGCCGGCCAGTAAGCCGTGCGTGCAAGCACTAGAAATAATCAACACAGCCGCGAGCAACGCGATGCGCGCGTAGGCGCCGATTCGAAGCTGGATTCGCATGAATTCCCCCGGAGTCACAATCAGTGGGCGTAGAGCGCGCTGCAATATAGCTCCGTTTAGGCGTGGGCGATCGCGCGGTGGTCGGCGCGGATGAGCTGCGCCGCGCGGTAACCGATCAGCATGCTCGGTGCGTTGAGGGCGGAGACGGGAGTCGTGGGGATCACCGAGGCGTCGGCGATCCGCAGGCACTCGATGCCGCGTACGCGCAGATTCGGGTCGACGACGGCCTCGAGATCGTCGCCCATGCGACAGGTGCCCGCGAAGTGATAGGTGGTCATCGCGTTCTTTGCGATCCAGCCCGCGATCGCCTCCCGAGAAGTGTTGCGCTTGCCGGGAGACAGTTCCGAGTTCCCCCAGCCAACGAGCGGGTTCGCGCGGGCGATCTTTCGCGCGAGCTCGACGCCGCGCAGCATCGTCTCGAGATCGCTGGGGTGTTCGAAATAGGCTGGGTCCAGCTGGGCGGGTTCGCGCACGTCAGCGGACGCCAGGCTGAGTCGACCTCGGCTGCGGGGTTTTCCGAGAATCAGCACGATCCCGTAGAGGCGCCCGACGAAGCGGCGCACGGGAGGCAGCGCGAATGCGGCCCTGACGAGCGCGCGAATCGCCGCGCGAAACGGGCCGACCGCATACAGGGCCCGCGGTAGCAAGATGCCAGGCAACAGTCGAAGCATGGCTTCGCGCAGCGACGAGCGCGCGGGATAGAAGACATAACACGTGTCGCTCTGTCCGGCGGCTAGCTCCGAATCGGGATTCGCGCGGTGGAAGCCGTAGAGTTGGGGGTGGTTGCAGTCGACGGGGTTCTTGCCGTAAAAGAAGAGCGTGACATTCGGGTGATCGTGCAGGTTTGCGCCGACGCTCGGCGCGTCGATCCGCAGCGATATGTCTAGCGATTCGATCTGTTTGCGCGGGCCGATTCCCGAGAGCATCAAAAGTTTAGGTGTTTCGAGCGCGCCCGCGCACAGAATCACCTCGCGCCGAGCCTGCACCGAAACGCGCGCGCCGCCGCGAGCGTACTCGACGCCGGTCGCACGCAGCTGAGCGTCGATCAGCACGCGTCGCGCGCGCGCGCCGCAGTGGATCGTCAGGTTGCGGCGCGGCCGATCGCGGAGGAACGCGACGTACGAACTGCGCCGGCTTTCGCCCTCGTAGTTCATCCACTCGTAACCGAGCACGCCCGAGAGATCGCCGTCGTTGAGATCCGCCCGGCGGCGAAATCCGACATCCTCGGCGGCCGCCAGGCAGGCCTCCGTGAACGCGGTAGCGGTTCTGCGGCGCACGCGGAGTCTGGCCTCGAGAGCCCGGAAGTCCGCCTCGACGTCCTCCCAGCGCCAGCCCTGCGGCCACTCGTCGAAATCCTCTCGCGCGCCGCGGGTGTAGACCATGCCGTTGACGGATCCGCTGCCACCGAGGCCGCGGCCAGAGCCGAGAAAGATGCGTCGCCCGCAGCAGCCGCGCTGCGGGGCTGAAAAGCGCTCCCAGATCAAGCGGTCGTTCGCAAATGCGTGTTTATAGCCGTCTGCGCTCAGCGTTTCGGGGTTGCTTACCGCGGGCTCGCCGCACTCGAGCAGCAGAACCGAGACTTCGGGATCGGCTGCGAGTTCCCCCGCGACGATGCAGCCCGCGGAGCCGCCGCCGACGACCACGTAGTCGAATTCCGCCATCAGCGGCTGGGGGGGCGGCGTCCGAGGCTGGCTGCGATCAACTCGGCGAACGCCGCGGCACGCCCGGCGATCCGCCTGCGATAGAGCAATCGAATCGCGCTGCGCGCGAGCGCATAATCGGAAGCGCCCACGGGAAACAGCCGGTTCGCGCGGTAGAGGGGAAGCCGATCCGAGAGCACCGCCTTGATGTTCGTGCAGGCGCGCAAGCCATCGCGCGCATTGAGTCGACCAAAGCCGGAATGCTTCACGCCTCCGAAGGGCAGATCTTGCACCATGTAGCAGAGACCAAAGTCGTTGATGCAGGTGCTGCCCGCGACGATCTGCGCGGCAATCCCCTTTGCGCGCCGGGAATCCCGACTCATCACCGTCGAGGAAAGGCCAAAATGGCTTTCGTTCGCAATGCGCACGGCTTCGGCGTCGTCGCGCACGCGGTAGAGAAGCATCACTGGACCGAAGAGTTCTTCTTGCATGATCGGCATCGCGGTCTTCAGGTCGGTGAGAATGGTCGGCTCGAAGTACTGCCCGCGCTCGCCGAGTGCGCGCTTACCGCCGACCAGCACGCGGGCCCCGCCCGCGACGGCCTCGTCGACCATGCGCTCGATCCGGTCGAGTTGGATCGGCGAAACGATCGCGCCGACGTCGATCAGATCGCCTTCGCCAGAGGCGCCCAGGCGTAGGTCCTGCGTAAGCTCGACCACGCGATCGCGAAATCGATCGAAGATCCCGTCGAAGACGAGCACGCGCTCGGCCGACATGCAGTTCTGACCCGCGTTGATGAACACGCCGTTCAGCGCCGCGTGAACGCTCTGCTCGAGATCCGCATCGTCGCAGACGATCATCGCGTCCTTGCCGCCGAGTTCGAGGATGACCGGAGTGAGATTTTGGACGCTCTGCCGCAGCACATGGCGGCCGTTTTCGACCGAGCCGGTAAAGATCACCAGTTCCACACCCGACGCGACCAGCGCCTGACCAGTTTGCGCATGGCCGTTGACGAGCTTCACGAGATCGCTCGAGAAACCCGCGGCCGAAAACAGCTGATCGAAGATCTGCTGGAAATAGCGAGACGACCAGGCCGTCCACTCCGAGACCTTCACGACGACCGCGTTTCCGGCCATCAGGGCGGAGATCGTCGGGCCGAGCACGTTTTGGAACGGGTAGTTCCAGGGGCAGATCACGCCGATCACGCCGCGCGGATGAAATTCGATCGCGGCCTTCTTGTGGAGCATGAGGCCGGCTGAAACCGCCTCGGGCCGCAGATGCTTCTCGCCGTTTCGAATCGTCCAGCGCAATTTTTCGCAAACCGGCCAGATCTCGCCGAGCATCGCGTTCTCGCGCGTCTTGCCGGAATCGGTCACAACGACATCACAGATGTCATCCGCGTGTTCCACGATGAAATCGAGCAGCGCTTGCAGCACGCGCCGGCGCGCGGCCAGGCTCGCGCGCCCCCAGTCTGGCTGCGCGGCGCGGGCGTCTGCAACTGCCCGCGCGACATCTTGCGGCGAATCCACCTTCACTTCGCCCAGCGGTCTGCGGGTCGCGGGATCGAAACAAGCGATCGCGCAAGCCGGCGCTTGATCGGAGCGAATCGAGTCGTCGGTCCGGTCGTCCAGCGCGCCCATCGCGTGCCCCCCCGCGCCCATCCCGTGTGCTCTCGCGTCCAAGCTAGTGTGCCCTCGCGACCAACCGGCGCTCCGCACCCCGCAACCAGATCGGCGCTCCGTATCCCGGTCGGCGCTCCGCATCCCGGTCGAGCCGGTCCGATGGCGGAATCTAGCTCGTCCCGGGATACTCCGGCGCGCAGGCCATAGGAGGGCACGATGAAGCGTCATACGGCCATCTATGCGGCGCTTGGCGCCGCGCTCGCGACGAGCTGCGTCAACGCGGAATTCGCCGCGCAGGAAAAACCCTTCGAGCCCGCTTCCAGCGTCGAAGACACGTTTCGCTGGCAGC
>CAZBSV010000027.1:0-2103 GCA_964494795.1 uncultured Spirochaetales bacterium
CCGCGTGCCACGCAACATGAACGACCGCATGATCCGCGACCTCGCGGCGCACGGCGGCGTCATGCACGTGAACTACCACATGGCATTCCTGTCGCAGCCCTACAGTACGGCTCTGAAGGCGAACGAGGCGCGCATCGAGAAGGCAATCGATGCGCTGGCCGTCGAGCGCTGCGGCACGGACATGGCCTGCCAGATGCTCGCGGGGACTGAGTTCGCCCGCGAGCGCGTAGCTGCGGGCGCACTGCCGCGCGTCGAGTGGACCGAGATCGTGGATCACATCGCTCACGCTGCGAAGCAGGGCGGCGCGGATCACGTCGGGCTCGGCTCGGATTTCGACGGTGCCGACATGCCCATCGGCATGGAGGACGTGGCCGGGCTGCCGAAGCTCACCGTCGAGTTGCTGCGCCGCGGCTACACCGACGCTCAGGTGCGCGGCATCCTCGGCGAGAACCTGCTGCGGGTGATGGAGCGGGTCGAGGTAGTTGCCGCGGGCGCCGGTGCCGCTCCATCGGCATCGGCCGTGCACAACGCGCTCAGCGCGGAGGAGCAGCAGGGCGGCTGGCGGCTCCTGTTCGATGGCAATTCGCTGAACGGTTGGCGGAGCTATCACGCCCCCGGGCAGCCCGCGGGCTGGCAGGTCGAGGACGGCACCCTGCACCGCGCCGGGCGCGGGGGCGACATCGTCACGGTCGACAGTTTCGCGAACTTCGAGCCCGACATGGGGCAGTATTGCCCCTCATCAAGCCAACTTTTCCGAATGCGTGTTATCAGACCTTGCTGAAAACGCAGTTTCTTCTTCCTATCTTCCAGGCGGTTCACGGCGGCCTACAAGTTGGCCGTGCTCGAGGAGATGGGGCGCAATCCGGGCAAGGTCGGCGCGATCCTGCGTCGCGAGGGGCTGTATTCGTCCAGCGTCACGAGCTGGCGCAAACAGCGTCGCGGCGGCACGTTGAAAGCCTTGGACAAGAAGCGTGGAAGAACGGGGAAGAGCGCGGCAGATCTCGAGGTGGAGAGACGGGGGTGGCGGCGGTTATGCAGCATGCTCACGCGCCGCCGCTGTCGCTGATGCTGTCAGAAAACTCCAGGATAGCCCCCCGCAGACCCCGCTGGAAGACTGATCCACGCACGATCCGCCAGACGCAATAAGAAGTCGCACGAACAGACCCAGCTCAACGCTTACCTGGCGGTCTACACACTAGAGGCCAGCCATCGCTCGAGTGTATCCTTCAGTTCCAGAGCCGCCCTCCGCATCTCCCCGAGCCCCGCTCGGCTGGCGATGGTCTGGTACAGGACTTCGCTGGCCGCGATCTCGAGTTCAGGAAATGCCCTCAGGGCTGCGGTCAGCTCCTCCACAGACGGTGGCTCAGCGGCTACGAGAGCATCCGACGTGATCCCGTGTCCAAAGCTTTCCGGACGCTGCAGCACACCAAGTCGCTCACCGGGCCCCAGCACATTCACGACACGGGCGTCGTACTGTGCCCATATACGATCTCGCATATTCGCATTGGGGATGCTGACGTTTTCGACAGTCGTGTAGTAGGTGGCGATTGCCCTCCGCAGAGCCGGATCCTGGATCAGGCGAAGATTCCCGGTCGACGTCAGATCGTCGATCGTGTTTCGAGTGATGGGGGGCGTAGACTGCCAACCCGCGGTCTCCACTGCAGCAACCAGGTCGGCCACGTTCTCTGTCGGTGGCGATCCTTCGTAGAGTGCGAGCACGGTCGCTGCGGCCCCTTCCGATCTCCGCATCCACGCCTCGGTTTCGTCGAATTTAGCCAGATCGGCCTCGAGATCAGCCACGAGCGACTCCAGGTACTCGACTTCCAGCGCCGCGTTGACGCGAGCTTCCCGGAGCTGATCCACCCAGAGCGCCACGAGGACACCGACCACGATAACGACGAACTCGCCGAGCAGACGACGCCAATTGAGATGGTTCGGCATCTTTGTCCGATTTTCAGCTGTCATAAGTGGAAAGCTCCGCCGTGACGCCGAACGTGTATTAGACAGACCCGCCTAATACCGCGAACGCGGCGAGGCGGTCAGTCTAACGGATGGCCGCTAAGCTGCGGCCGCCGATGAGCCTACCACAATCCGTGTCGCCTG
>CAZBSV010000028.1:0-4497 GCA_964494795.1 uncultured Spirochaetales bacterium
CCGCCGTTCATCGAGCGCGCCAGCATGATGTTCGTGCCGCCGGCCGAGAGGCCGGCTTCCCACACGGCGAGCCAGTTTCCCTGCCCGTCGGTTTCCACCACCACCAAGGCGTCGTCTCGGGTGTCTCCCGCGGCATCCGCATTCAGGGGCGCTGGTGCCGTCCAGTTGACTCCGGCGTTGGTCGAACGCGCGACCAGGATGTCGTAGTCGCTCCCAATTGTGTTGCCGAGCGGGTCATTCGACTCCCACGCCGCGAGCCAAGTCCCTTGGCCATCGGTCGTCACGTGGGCGTCGAAATCGGATCCGACATCGCTGGCCGCGTTCGCGTTCAGCATCGTCGGCGCGGTCCACGTGATGGCGTCGTCGGTCGAGCGCGCGACCAGGATGTCGAAGTCGCTTCCGATCGTGCCTCCGAGCGAGTGGGTCGATATCCAAACGGCGACCCAGTTCCCGTTCCCATCGGTTGCAACGTTAGGTCGCGCATCGGTTCTGGTCGCGCCACTGAGCGTGCTGATGGGTGCCGGTTCGGTCCAGCTGGCCCCGGCATCCGTCGAACGTGCAAACCGGGTCTCGCCAAGCCTTACGGAATTATTTTGGATCTCGGTCGTCCACCACACCGCGAGCCATGTACCCTGCCCGTTGCTGACGAGTTCGGGGTTGATGTCGTCGTCTTGGTCCTGGGCGGCATTCGTGTTGAGCGGGAGGGAAGCTCCGAACTCGACGGGCCCCTGGGCGCTCGCCGATCCGCATAGCGCGAGCGCCAACAGCAGCGAACCCGATCGCAGCGAACCCAGCTCTCGAAGCGCTTTGCACATCGTCGTATCTCCGTCAGCAGTGTGCTGCGCGCCTTAGCGCGCCGCTCCAAGGGGCTTCCGCGATCGATCGACGTATCGCGCCGGCGGATGGAAGCACTTCTACCCGCTCAGCGGTAGGCCGAACCTGTGGGGTCGGGCAAATCGTCGCGAGCGCGGGTATTCCAGACCAACGGGAGCCGCCTGCGCGCTCGGCGCGCGCTGCCAGCCCCAGACGCGCGTGGGGCGCTCTTTCCGTTCAGACATTTGCACCGATCATCGAGCCCAGCACGCGCACGACTTCTCCTGCACCCGTCAGCGGGGCCAGCGCGGTTGTGGAAATCCCCGAGACCACCTTCGTGATGTTGTGATCGACCGCAGCGTGTTTGCCCCAAACAGCGCCGGTCGGCGCGGTGATGTAGGTCGAAAATGTGCGGTGGCCGCTGCCCGGGCGCTCGCCGATGACGTGCAGGATCGCGCGCGGACCGTCGAGACCGGCGAACAAGATCTCGCCAATGCGATAACCGGCTCGCACGCGGCCCGAGGTCATCACCAGATGCTCGGGAGAAACGTTCAGTCCAAGCTCGTCGAGCCCGCCGCGCAGTCGCTGCAGGAATGGCAAGAGATGGCCGTCTTGCATGATCGCCAGCGCGTTGAGTCCATCCGAGATTGCGATCTGCACCTCGATTTGCCCGGCCTGCTGTTGGCGGAGTCTCAGCAGCGATGTGACGGCAGATTCGTCCGGATGCTCGCCGGTCGTCGGATGCAGAATGTAATCGGTTCGGTCCGCAGAGAGCGTTGCGAGTCGCAGGCGCCTCGGTACCGCGTCGATGAATTCCGGCTCCAGTTCGGCCCAGATGCTGAGCTTTGCGTCGTCGTAGACGCGACGGATGTCGGCTTGTAGCGCGGGCTGCAGGTCCCACGGCCGTTTCCCGTGCCCCTCGGCGACGAAGAGTCCACGCGCGCGGGCATCGGCGAGTTGCTGCCGCCCCTCTTCGAGGATTTCCGGCTCGCGCCTCGCATCGCCCTTGCGGCGGCGGTACTGCAGAAAGATCCAGAGGGGGTCGCCGAAGTGCTCCGTCGGGTGGCCGTCTGCGTCGACGACGCCCAGTTCTTGAAAGAACTGCCACATCGCGTCGTTGACGCGGTATCCGAACGTTTCTCGCAAGCGGACGTGATCCTGGAAGCCGGTCGTCAGATAGCCGAGCATCGGATCGATCTTGGTTGGCAGCGCCATCAGGTAGGCGGGGTTGGCGGGCAGGATCTGATCGAGACACCAGTCGAGGTCGTCGAGCGAGATGTCCATGTGCAGCGTCGAACACACATCCAGACCGATGCACAAGCCGTGAAGCTTTCCCATCGCGATGTCTTCCAGGCAACAGCGCACGAGCTGCTCGCGCGTGCGGAAGACTTCGGGTCCGATGAAGCCCGCGACATCATTCAGGTGGACCCACGCACCGTCGTCGCTGCCGGACGCGCGTTTCGCGAGTGCGACTTGTTCGGTCAGGGCCCGCGCAAAGCCGTACTTTCGAGACTCGTGCAGGAGCATGTCGAAGCCGTGGCCATGGCCGTTGGTGAAATCCGCTCCCTGCCCGGTTTCGAAGTACAACCCGTATCGACCGATGCGCGTATTCGCATATTTCTTCATCTTTTCGACGCTGATGTCGAACGTTTGATTGGCCGAATCGCTGCCCGCGATGCTCTGGAACCACAGCTCCGTCGAGCCCGGCCAGCTGCGCTCGACTTCCGCCTGAACGTCGATGTGCGCAAGCACGCAATGCGGCAGCACGTGATCGACTCCGAACGCAATCAGCACGTCCTGCAGCGTCTGTTCGATCGCGGCGACCGAAGCCGGTTGACTGGAGACGGGATTGGTTCCCAGCAGCACGTCGCCCACCGCGTACGACCAGCCATCGAATACCTGCCAGCGGATGTCATCTGCGTGGTCGGTCGGAGAATTGGGTTGGATCCGCGCACCGAGGTAACCCCTGGCGCCAATCTGGCTCCCCGGCAGCGGATTGAAGATCTTGCGGCCGATCGCGATGAGCTCGTCGTTGCTCATGAGCTTCACCACGCACGCGATCGCGTCGCTCGACAACGCGGGCATGATCTCTTTGATGGAAGCTTCATCCGAGGTCAAGAGAAACTGTTTGAATTGGGAGAGAGTTTGCTCTCCCAGCGGCGTCCCTGAAAGCCCGTTGCGCGCTGGAGAAATGAAATGAAACAGTGCATCGGGGTGCAGCGGGTGCGCGTCGATGTCCGCCAGGCGCGTGTTCGCGAGCATGGCGCGCGCGTTTCGCCGCGATGCCTGATCTGTCGCCGCCACGCCCACGATTTCGTCGCCCTGCTTGAATTCGTTTGCAGCGCCGAGAATCCGCGCGTAGAGCTGCGCGTCATGCCCGCCGCGCAGTCTCTGAATGAAGGCGAAGACATCCTCGTGCGGCAGCGGTCCGGCGATCGAGGGCACCGTTTCAGCTAGCTCGGCGGCCAGCCCGCGTCGATGCAGCGTTCCCGGGGCAAGCACGAGCGCACTGCCCGCGAGCCCCCGCAGAAATGACCGCCGCGTGATCATCGGATCTCGCGCACCTCACTCGCGCTTGGACGGGCGCTTGCCGAGGCACTGGGGAGATCCCGTCACGACTTGATCCGTGTGATCGGATACGACGACGCCCACGGCCAAGCGAACATGTCCGTGCATTCGCGGTCCCCCTGCTTCAAGCCGTCTACCCGCAACCTCAACCCGCCACTTCCATCTCAACCCGGCACTTCCGCGAATCTGGCGGGTCCGCGGCTACGCGCTCGGATTCGCGACCACCATGTACACGACTTTGCTGCCGCTATGGAAAACCTGGTAGTAGGTTCCCGAGTAAACGTAGTACTCGGTCCCCTGGATGGTCGTCTCCTTGGCGTCCTTCGGCAGGCTCTGCACCGTCGCGCCGACCGGCGGCGCCACCACCTTGTAGCTCGGGTCGTCGCCGGACTTGGCGGGCGGCTGCTGCTCGTAATAGGTGCCGTTCGAGTAGCCGAGGTCCTGATCGTTCACGTACACGTTCGTGACCTGTGCGGGCGGATGCTGGACGGTCGCGCCCACGGGTGCGGGCACGACGGTGTACTGCGAACCGGACTGCACGTAGTAGACGCCGTTGACGTAGTAGTAGGGCGAGCCCGCGACGATGATGGTCTCGTGGCGCGGAGGCAGTGAAGCCACGGCCATGCCGAGGATCATGCCGGCCAAGAAGGCATCTCCCTCGTCTCCGCCCCAGTAGTAGTGGCCACCCCAATGGTCGACGGTGTTGTTCCAGGCGTCGGTGCGGTTATTGGAGACCTGCCTCGCAGTCTGGTTCCTCTCGTCGGTGCGGTCGGTGCTTCCATCCTGGCGAGAGTCGGTCCGGTCGCTGCGCCCGTCCTGACGAGATTCGACGTTGTCGGAGTTCATCTGTCGATCGCCCTGCGAGGCGCCCGAGGCGGAGCTTCGATCCCCACTGGCGGCGTCACCGCGACTGCCGCTGCCGCCAGCTGCGCCGACACCTCCGGCGTCGCGCTGTCCGCCACTCCCGCCCAAGTTTCCGCCGTCGCGCTGTCCGCCGGCGCCTAAGCTACCCGCGCCGCCAGCTCCGCCAGCGTGCTGTCCGCCTCCGCCGCCGCCTCCACCGCCGAAACTACCGCCGCCGCCGCGCTGTCCGCCGCCACCGAAACCGCCGCCCCC
>CAZBSV010000029.1:0-12912 GCA_964494795.1 uncultured Spirochaetales bacterium
TCGGCGTAGCCGTGGGCGTGGCCGTCGGCGTCGCAGTCGGCGTGAACGTCGGTGTTGCTGTCGGCGTAGCCGTGGGTGTCGCAGTCGGCGTGAACGTCGGTGTCGCGGTCGGCGTAGCCGTGGGCGTCGCAGTCGGCGTGGACGTCGGTGTCGCGGTCGGCGTGGCCGTCGGCGTGGCTGTCGGCGTAGCCGTGGGTGTCGCGGTCGGTGTGGGCGTGGCCGTCGGTGTTGCTGTCGGCGTAGCCGTGGGCGTCGCGGTCGGCGTCGCGGTCGGTGTGAACGTCGGCGTCGCGGTCGGCGTGAACGTCGGTGTCGCGGTCGGTGTGAACGTCGGCGTCGCGGTCGGCGAGAACGTCGGCGTCGCGGTCGGTGTCGCGGTCGGCGTGAACGTCGGTGTCGGCGTAGCCGTCGGGCCGGCCAGGGCGGGTGTCACCGCAATCGACGTAATGCTCAGAATCAGGAGGATCGGAACCAAGATTTTCGAATTCTGCATGCTCTCTTCTGCCACGAATAGCCAGATTCAGGTCAGCCAGCTCAGGTTGCGTTGCGGGCCTCAGGTTGCGTTGCGGACACTTGGTTTGGGCGGCGCAAGAAGGCGCTGGCCGCCCATCCGTTCGAACGGCCGCCATTCTGCACCGCCGATCGTCTATTTGGCAAGAAAAATCTCGCAAGCGCACCGCGCTCCAAAGATTGCTTGGAAAAACAGCACGTTACATGGATTCGCGAGCGCACAGGAGCAGAGCTTCGAGGAGGCTTCAGCCGATGCAGGGGAAATACCAGCCAGCGGCTCAGCTCACCCGAAGCGGCGCCGGCCGATGTGTCGAAATCGCCGCCTGGGGGATCGAGGCGCGCCACACCTCTCGCAGCCACCGTATAAACCGTGCGCAAGAAGCGCACATTTTGCGGCGAACAGCATCCGACAATCGTCACTCGTAACAGCGTGGTGCACTCTGGAGGATGTGTAAATCTCCACCCTGATTTTGCGTCGGAATTTGCGAATCCTCTTTCCGCTCGCTGGATCGGGACAGACTTGCACGCGATTTCTTGGCAGGCGCGCCTGCTTTGGCATAGAGCTTGCTCTTCCTCTAGGGATCATGGGACGAGCGGCTCAGCGAAGAACGGCCCTGCATCGCCATTTTGGCGTCGCCCTTCTTCGCCATTTTGGCGTCGCCCTTCTGGGAGCCGCGCTGTTCGCCTGGATATCGCCAGCCTCCGCGGTCACGCTCACCACTGGAACCGACACATTTGTGAGAGAGTCAGCGCCCAACGCTTCGCAGGGCGGCGCGCTGGTCGCAGAGTGGGACGGCGCAGACGCCGGCGGCGAGAACCACGCGCTGCTCTACTTCCCGATCTTCCAGGACGAAGGCGGTCCGGTGGATCCGGTGGTGGTCACCGGAAACCCCGACTTTCGCGCTTTCCTTCGCATGGAGGTCGTCGATCAGGGCGATGCCGGTGATTTCCATCGCCTCACCTCCGGCTTCGTCGAGAACAGCAGCTGGAACAGCATTGGCGGCGGCGTGCGGCCCGGAAGCAACGCGGAGCTGGCGGCAGACATCGCGACACAAGACCTGGCTGTCGGCCTTCACGAGATCGAAGTCACCAGCAGCGTCGAGGCCTGGGCGGCAGCGCCGGGCTCGAACAGTGGCTGGGGGATCCTCCCGAGCGGGAACAACGGAGTCGAATTCGCTTCGTTCGAAGACGGCAACGGTCCCGTGCTCGTCCTCGGTGTGCAGGACGACTACGTAGACGCGGGTGCGGCGGGAACGGCCTGGCGCTACTTCGACGCGATTTCGACGGGCAATCCCAACTATCCGATCGACGCGTGGGCGCGCGTCTGGACAGATCCCGACTTCGATGACTCGAGCTGGCCAACAGGCACAGGTCAGTTTGGATATGGCGACGGGGATGAAAACACGCTCGTCGCGGCGAACCGCATCACCTACCTGTTTCGCACGAGTTTCCTCGCCGGAGACACACCCGACGATCTGGTGCTCCGACTCCTGCGTGACGACGCCGCGATCGTCTACCTGAATGGAGTCGAGGTGGTCCGCGACAACCTGCCCGCGGGTTCGATCAACGCATCCACTCCCGCTTCCAGCACGGGCGCGGAAAACCACCTGAGCACGTTCTACCTCAGCGCAGCGGCGTTCTTGCCCAACCAGACCAACAGCTTAGCCGTCGAGATTCACAACGTTTCGAGCACGAGCACAGACATCAGCTTCGATCTCTCGCTGCGCGGCGTATTGCATATCTCGCCGGTTCCCGTGCCCGAGCCCCATGGCGCACTGCAGCTCGTAATCGGCAGCGCCTGCCTGGCGCTGATCCGATCCCGAAGAGCCGTGTACGCGCGCGCGAGTTGAAGCGCGAGCAAAGCCGGTCATACCTTGGCAAGCGCCTGCTCGATGTCTTCGAGAATGTCGTCGATGTGTTCGATGCCGATCGAGAGCCGCACGTAACCCGGAGTCACACCCGATGCCAAGAGTTCTGCGTCGTTGAGCTGGCTGTGCGTGGTGCTGCCCGGGTGAATCGCCAGGCTGCGGGCGTCACCGATGTTGGCGACGTGATACAGCAATTTCAAGTGGTCGATGAACGACTGGCCCGCGGTCTTGCCACCTTGCAGCTCCATTCCGACCAGGCCCCCGTAGCCGCCCTTCATGTAGGCGTCGGCGCGCCGCCGCGGCTCACCCTTCTGTTGGCTCGGGTGGATCACCTTGGTGACCTTCTTATGCCGCGCGAGGTACGCGGCCACTGCCGTGGCGTTCTCCGAGTGCCTCTGCATGCGCAGCACCACGGTCTCGATTCCCTGCAGGAACAAGAACGCGTTGAACGGCGACATACAGGCGCCAGCGTCGCGCAGAAGCGTCACTCGGGCCTTGAGCGCGTAGACGATCGGACCGAGCGGCTTGGCAGCCTCGAGCCACACCGCGCCGTGATAGCCCGGATCCGGGCGGGTCAGTAGCGGGAAGCGATCCTTGTGTGCCTCCCAGTCGAAGTTGCCCCCGTCGATCAGGATGCCGCCGATCGAAGTGCCGTGACCGCCGAGGTATTTGGTCGCGGAGTACATCGTCACTGCGGCTCCGTGGTCGAAGGGGCGACACAGAATCGGCGCTGCAGTGTTGTCCATGATCAACGGAATCCCGAGCGCGCGCCCGATGGCCGCCACCTCGGCGATGGGGAAGACCTCGAGCTTCGGGTTTGGAAGCGTCTCACCGTAGTAGGCCCTCGTGCGATCGTCGCTCGCCTTGCGGAATGCCTCGGGGTCGCTCGGATCGACGAAGCGCACCTCGATTCCCATGTCGCGCAGCGTCACGTTGAAAAGGTTCCAGGTCCCGCCGTAGATGTGTGTCGAGCAGACGAAGTTGTCGCCGGACCGCGCAATATTCTGGATCGAGAACAGGGAAGCAGCCTGGCCGGAAGCGAGCGCGAGCGCGGCCGCTCCGCCCTCCATCGCCGCGAGGCGCTGCTCGAGGACATCCGTGGTCGGATTCATGATCCGCGTGTAGATGTTTCCGAGCTCCGCGAGCGCGAACAGATCGGAAGCGTGCTTCGTGTCGCGAAACTGGTAGCTCGTGGTCTGATAGATCGGCACCGCGACCGCGCCCGTGGTCGGATCCGACCGGTAACCCGCGTGCAGGGCCTGCGTCTCGGGGCGATGAGCCATGCGTCTATCCTCCTCGGTTTGATCGGCCGGCAGTCTATCACTCCAGCCGCGCTGTGAGCCAAGCGGATTGGCCGCCCAGCGCTGGAGGCGAGCGGCCAATCAGCGCCGAACGCGAGGCGCGAATCAGCGCCGGAGGCTCGGCAGCCTGCTCAGATCGAAGGGCGCATCGTGGTAGAGATCCTTGATCCAGTTGGCAAAGAGCAAGAACGCGTAGGTGCGCCAGCGGTTCACCGGCGGCAACAAGGGATCATCGCTCGGGAAGTAGTGGATCGGAAGTTTGGTTCCGAGCCCTTCCCGGAGGTCGCGAGCGTACTCGTTGGCAAGCGTATCGGCGTCGTACTCCAGGTGGTTCAACACGAAGACGTCCTTGCAAGCGTCGTCGAAGACCAGCGCAACGCCGGATTCCGGTGCCCGAGCCAACACGCAAAGATTCGGCGCCGCGGCGATGTCCTCCGCGCGATTGCCCGTGTAACGCGACACCGGCATCGGGAAGCGGTCCGTAAAGCCGGCCAGCAAGCCGACGCGCCGCCTGCCGGGATCTAGCCCGTGATCGAATACACCAAATAGTTTCTCCGGAAGTTCGAACTTGTCGACGCCGTGCAGGTGATACAAGAGGGCTTGCGCCCCCCAACAGATGCCGAGGCGCCGCAGGACGTGACTGCGCGACCAGTCGATGATCTCGGTCAGCTCGGACCAGTAATCCACCTTTTCGAAGTCGATCGTCTCGACCGGCGCTCCGGTTACGATGAGCCCGTCGAAGAACTCGTCTCGCACGTCGGAAAGCCGGCGATAGAACTGCAGCAGGTAATCGGCCGAGGTGTTCTGCGGCTGATAGCTGGCCGTGGTCATCAGCGTGAGTTCGATCTGGAGAGGTGTGTTGCTGAGCAGCCGCGCGAACTGGATCTCTGTCTCCTTCTTCTTGGGCATGAGATTGAGCAGCAGGATCTTGAGCGGCCGGATGTCCTGCCGCAGCGCGGTTTCGTTGGCGATGATCTCCACGCCCTCGTTTTCCAGCTGGGTACGCGCCGGCAGCTTGTCGGGAATCTTGATCGGCATTCTGTGGTCCCACAGCCTCCCCCGCCCGCGCGGAAATTTGACCCCCAAATCTACACATCGCGCGCAGTCGGGTCCATCTCCCGATCCCCGATCGCGCCGACCGCCGCGCTCGGGGATTGGTTCCCGAAATCCCGGATCTTCCGATGCATGACGGATCCCGCTGTGGATGAGAAAGTGCCTTCCTTCAATGTCGTATGCGAAAACGACATTACCGAGCCTACGCTGCCAGACTGGAAAGGCGCGGGTCGCTGTGGTTCACGTTTGGGAACAGATCCGATCCCGCTACCGGCCATTCCGCAGATTCTCGAGTTCGGACCAGCGCGCGTACGCGGCCTCGAGTTCGCCGGTCAGCGCGTTCATCCGCTGGTCGATCCGAGCTTGCTCGGCCGCGCTGCTCATGTAGAAACCTGGCTCGCTCAGGCGCTCGAGCAAGGCACGCTGCTCGGTCTCGAGTGATTCGATCTTTGCGGGCGCCTGCTCGAGCTCGCGTAGCTGCTTGAAGCCGAGCTTCCGCGGCGGCGACTTCGCCCCGCTCACGGGTCGCGCCGACTCGGCCGACTTCGGCGTAGCAGCCATCGGCGCCTCGCGGCGGCGAACCCAATCCGAGTAGCCGCCCACGTACTCCTGGATGTGGCCGTCGCCCTCGAAGACCAACGTCGAGGTCACCACGTTGTCGAGGAACGCCCGGTCGTGGGAGACAAGCAGGATCGTGCCCCGGTAGTCGATCAGAAGTTCCTCGAGCAGTTCGAGGGTCTCGATGTCGAGGTCGTTGGTCGGCTCGTCGAGCACGAGCAGGTTGGCGGGCTGGGCGAACAGGCGAGCGAGCAGCAGGCGGTTGTGCTCGCCACCCGAGAGCGCCTTCATCGGTGTGCGCGCGCGGTCGGGACTGAACAGGAAGTCCTGCAGGTAGCCGATCACGTGGCGACGTTCGCCGTTGATCTCGATGTATTCGCGGCCCTCCGCGAGGTTCTCGATCACGCTCTTCTCGAATTCGAGCGCGGCGCGCAGCTGATCGTAGTAGGCGATCTCGAGCTTCGTGCCGAGGCGCAGCTGGCCGGAGGTCGGCGCGAGCTCGCCTAGCAGGAGGCGCAGCAGCGTGGTCTTGCCGACCCCGTTCGGCCCGATGAGCCCGATGCGATCCCCGCGCATGATGCGCAGCGAAAAGTCGCGCACGACGGGCGTGTCGCTCCCGGCCCACGCGTACGAGACGCGCTGCGCTTCGGCGACGAGTTTGCCCGAACCGCGCCCCTCGTCGAGCGCAAGGCGCAGCTTGCCCTCGACTTCGCGGCGCTCGGCGCGCGTTTCGCGCAACGCCATCAACGCTCGCACACGGCCCTCGTTGCGCGTGCGGCGCGCCTTGATGCCCTGGCGAATCCAGGCTTCCTCCTGCGCGAGCTTCTTGTCGAAGAGCGCAGAATGGCGCGCCTCCTCGTCGAGTGCGGCCGCCTTTTTTGCAAGAAAGCTCTGATAGTTGCCCGCCCACGACGTGAGCACGCCACGGTCGAGTTCGACGACGCGCGTCGCGAGCCTTGCCAGCAGCGCGCGATCGTGCGTCACGAAGAGCACGCCACCGCGCAGCTCGACCAACTGCTCCTCGAGCCACTGGATCAGCTCGATGTCGAGGTGGTTGGTGGGCTCGTCGAGCAGCAACAGATCCGGGTTGGAGACGAGCGCCTGCGCGAGCGCGACGCGTCGCCGCCAACCGCCCGAGAGCTCCCCGATGCACGCGTCGGCGGGCAGTTCGAGGCGCGCGAGCATGGCGTCGACGCGCTGGCCGAGCGACCAGCCGTTGCACGCGTCGATCTCGTGTTGCAGGACTTCCATCCGCTTCATCAGCGACGCGTCTTCGGCGACAGCGTGGGAGACATGGTGGAACTCCGCGAGCAGACGGCCGACGTCGGCGAGGCCCGTCGCCACGATGTCGTAGACGCTAGAGCCGTCGTCCCCCGGCAGATCCTGCGACAGCCGGGCAATCGACAGCCCCGGCTGCCGCCAGATCGCACCGGCATCGGTCATCACTTCGCCGTGTACGATCTTGAGCAGCGTCGACTTGCCGGCGCCGTTGCGGCCGATCAGGCAGACGCGCTCGCCCGCATCGATCTGGAAGCTCGCCGCGTCGAGCAAGGCGTGCCGGCCGAAGGAAATGGAGACGCGATCGAAGCTGAGAAGCGGCATGGGGCGGGGAGCATAGGTCCCGCGCGCGGTCTCACCTACTGTTTTTCGGCCAGCACGACCGGATCCGATCTCGAACCCATAGGCGCCGGCAGGTCAGGCAGAAACGCGCCGCTGAGCAGAGGGATTGCGGACAAAGGCTTCCGATCGGGCCTAGGTGGGCGCTCGGAGGCTCGTCCGTATGCGATTTCTCTACAGACGCGATATTGCGTCACTTACCAGGACCACCCGACTTCCGGCTGCCGTCAGCGAGATATCACCTCGGACATGAACTCTGCCGCCACAGCGAGATAGCGCTCGACATCGGCCGCCGAATGGGCGAACGACACCTGCGGTCCGGCGGTGACGATGGCTTCCCAGATCCCGCGATTGGCCATGAAGACGCGGCGGGCATCGCTGAACGGCTGGTCGAGCGAGGGCAGCACCTCGTCGAGGTTGCGCGGCAGGTCCGGCGTCTGGCAGAAGCCGGAACGCGGGCCATAGTGGAACGCGCGCCAGGGAAGCCCGTGGCCCCCCACGAGCGACCCAATGCCGCCGGCAAGGCGGCTTCCAAGCGCGGCGATGCGTCCATAGGCGTCCGCGGTGAGGATTTCCTCGAGTGCCGCGCGGACGCCGGCCACGGTCATGGCGCCGGCAAAGGTCGTGCCGCCGATTGCGAGGCCGCGAGTTTCGCCTTCCCCGGAATCGCGGTGCCGCTCCAGATAGGCGCCCAGCCGCTCATCCATTCCATAGGCGCCGAGCGGTACGCCGCTGCCCAACCCCTTCCCCAGGATCAGGAAGTCCGCCGGCAGGTTTTCCGCGCACTTGATCCCGCCAAAGGCGAATTGCCAGGTATGCGTTTCGTCCAGCGCAAAGATCGCGCCGGCTTCGCGGGTGAGGCGGCAGGCCTCCGCCATGAAACCCGGATCGGCAAGGACCAGGCCGCAATTGGTGAGTGCCGGTTCGGTCAGCACCAGCGCCACGTCGCCCCGTGCGAGCACACGTGCCAGCGCCGCTACATCGTTGAAGGGCACGTTGAGCGTGTCGAAAGTGGCGCGCGACGAGATCCCCATGGCTTCGGGTTCCGCGGCGATGTTCTGGTCCGGCTTGCCGCCCTTTGCCATCGTGGCATCGATATGCCCGTGATATTTGCCCTCGAAGACCACGATCTTCGCGCGCCCGGTAAAGGCGCGGGCGATCCTGATCACCTCGGTATTGGCACTCGAGGCGCTCACCGTGTACTGCCAGAAGGGCATGCCGGTACGCCGCCGCAATTCCTGAGACACGGCGATCGCATCCTCGGTCGGCAGCAGGAACTGGATCCCGCGCTCGGCCTGAGCGGCGACGCGCCGGCTGACGGCGTTCGGCCCAAACCCGACCGTGTTGCTGAGGTCGGCAAGGTTGAAGTCGACATAGCTGTTGCCGTCGACATCCTCGAACCGGCTTCCCGCGCCGCCGGCGACAAAGAGCGGGTCGTGATGGTAGAGCGCGGCCATCCAGGCCATCGGCACGCCGTCGGGCATCAGCTGCCGCGCCGTGTTTCGCAGTTCCCGCGATCGCGGGATGCGCGCCGTGAACGCGGCCGCCTCACGCTCAAGCAGCTTTGCCAGCCTTTTCCGGTCAAGGCGTCCCGTCATTGCGTCTTTCTCCATGCGCAGCCCCCATGAGTGATAGGAAGAACAAGCGCCCGTTCGACGGTCCGCGAACAGACGTTACGACAACTTCAGCCCCGGTCCATCGATCCAGCACTCGCTTTAGGGCTAATATGGCGGTCGGAAACCGATATGCATACAGATCATTCAAGACGCGATAGGCGATCCGGTTCGAATGTTCAACATGGTGCGATGGAATACACGATTCCGCCCACTGACCTCGACGCAGTGCGGCTGTATCGCCTGGGGCGCATTCGAGATCAACTAAGGCTGCACGACTACGCCGGCATCTTGCTGTTTGATCCCCTCGCTACACGTTACGCCACTGACTCTACCAATATGCAAATTTGGTGCGCCCACTATGAGACCCGCTGTGTATTGGTAATGACCGATGGACCCGTGGTTCTGTTCGACTACGCGAAGCACCCCTTTCTGGCCGAAGGTTTGCCCACGATTGACGAATACCGGGTGATGGATGTGTTTTACTATTTTGCAGCGGGGCCGAAATCCGGACACTGGGCCACGCGGTTTGGCAACCAGATCAACGAAATCGTAACTCAGCACGCTGGTAGCAACCGTCGCCTCGCAGTCGATCGTTTGTCCCACATGGGAATCGATGCGCTCCGCTCACACGGGCTTGCAATCTTCGATGGGCAAGCGGTGACCGAGATCGCTCGTTCCATCAAATCGGCTGGTGAAGTGATTCTCATGCAGGCGGCGATCGAAGTTTGCGAAGAGGGTATGGCGGCAATGCAACAAGCTTTGTCGCCTGGGATTACCGAAAACGAACTCTGGTCCTTGCTGCATCAGGCCAATATCGCCCGTGGCGGGGAATGGATCGAGACCCGCTTGCTGACATCCGGCCACCGAACCAATCCCTGGTTCCACGAATGCTCCATGCGGGTGATCGAAGCGGGAGACATGGTCTGCTTCGACACGGACCTGATCGGGCCTTACGGCTACTGCGCCGATATTTCCCGGGCCTGGGTTTGCGGCAACAAGCCGACCGACGAGCAGAAGCGTCTGTACGCCCAAGCCTATGAGCAAGTCCAACACGATATTGATTTGCTGAAACCGGGTATGACTTTCAAAGAGGTTTCCGACGCCTCATGGCCGATTCCCGAAGAATTCAACGTCAACCGCTACGGCTGCATGCTGCATGGTGTGGGACTGGCCGATGAATGGCCCAGCATCGTTTATCCACAGGACTGGGACGGCTATGGCTACGACGGGGTGATCGAGCCCAACATGGTTCTCAGTGTCGAATCCTATATTGGCAGCGAGAACGGCACGGAAGGCGTGAAGCTGGAAGAAATGGTGTTGATTACAGAAACGGGTGTCAAACGATTGTCAAGCTATCCGTTCGAGGAGCATCTGCTCGGTTAGCAACTTTTCGACCATCACAGGGCACGACAGCCAGCGCGGAACGGAGGGTGCAATGTTCATCGATCGTGAGGCCATCGTCACGGCCCTAGGCTTCTTGATATTTTCGGGGGCATTCGGAAACCCTGCGGTCGCGGCGGAAAACGCCTCTTCTCCAGTCTACGAGATGACTCTCCAAGAGGCGTGGATAGAAATGCCGGACGGGGTGCGGCTGGCGGCAGATCTGTATCTACCGCAAGCGAAGACGAGCGACGAGCGCTTTCCGGTTCTGCTGGAATATCTGCCGTACCGCAAGGTCGAGGATCGGGGCACCTACTATTCGTTCTACTCCTACTTCGTTCGTCGCGGCTACGCGATTGCGCGGGTCGACATTCGCGGAACTGGGAGCAGCGAAGGGACGCTCGTAGAATACGAGTACTCCGATCAGGAGCAACGCGACGCCGAGGTGGTGATCGACTGGCTCTCGAAGCAGAGCTTTTCGAGCGGCGACGTCGGGATGTTCGGAATTTCATGGGGCGGATTCAACTCCATCCACCTGGCGATGCGCAGGCCCCCCGCCCTCAAGGCGATCCTCGCCATGATGGCCACGGACGACATGTTCCAAGACGATGTCCACTACATCGATGGCCAACTCTGCATCGACACCTACGAGATCGTCCAGGACCTGCGCAACGCGCTGCCCGCGGCCCCGGACTTCACAATCGACGAGGACTATTTTCGCGAGCGCTTCGACACGACCCCCTGGCTGCTGATCTTCAAGCGCCATCAGCGGGACGGACCCTTCTGGAATCGGAGTTCGCTCAACGAGCGCTACGACGCGATCGAGATTCCGACCTACCTGATCGGAGGGTGGTACGACCAGTACCCCGACAGCTTGGTGCGTATGGTCGAGCACATGAAGGCACCCGTGAAGGCAATGATCGGGCCTTGGGCGCACTCCTGGCCCCACAACGGGTACCCGAAGCCGCACGTCGAATGGCGCGACGAAGCGGTCCGCTGGTTCGACCACTGGCTCAAGGGTCGAGACACGGGGATCATGGACGAGCCGCGCTTCGCCGTATTCGTGCGCGGCTGGCACCCGCCGGATCCACACCTGGAAGTGGTGCCGGGGCACTGGCGCTTCGAGGAGGGTTGGCCACTCGAGCGCGCGCGAAGCCGGATCCTGTATCCACAGCCGGATCACTCGCTCGGGGAGTCCGCCTCCGCGAGCGCAACCCACGCGCTGCGATACATCCCGACCGTGGGCATCGAAAACGGCCTCTGGTCAGGCGAGGTGGTCCTCGACCAGAGGCCCATCGACACCTACAGCCTGGTCTACGACACGCCGCCGCTCGAGCAGGATCTCGAGATCCTGGGGATGCCGCGCGTGACGTTGAACGCCTCCGCCGACGCGCCGATGGCGCGCTGGTTCGTACGCCTCTCGGACGTCGCACCAGACGGCACGGTCACGCAGACTTCGTGGGCGGGGTTCAACGGTGCGCACCGAAAGTCGGCGGAGAACCCGGAGCCGCTCGAAGCTGGGCGCGTGTACCCTCTCGAAATCGACCTCCGCTTTACCTCGTGGGTCTTTCCCAAGGGCCATCGAATCCGGCTGGCCGTCAATAACGCGCAGTGGCCGATGATCTGGCCGAGTCCGTATTCGATGACCACGAAACTGCATCTCGGCGGGAAGAATTCATCCCACGTCGTACTACCGGTGGTTCCATACGAGGACCGACCCAAGGCGCATTATCTTCCTCCGGCTGAAGATCCGAAGCTGGAGGGCTATCGAACGCTCAGCAGAGGCACAATTTCCGGAT
This sequence comes from uncultured Spirochaetales bacterium, assembly GCA_964494795.1. Taxonomy (GTDB): domain Bacteria; phylum Myxococcota_A; class UBA9160; order UBA9160; family SMWR01; genus JACZVU01. The sequence goes on from CAZBSV010000029.1 coordinate 11,703, forward strand.
ACAGTGAGATTACGGCTGTCGAACGAAACGTGCCGAATGCGTCGACCCGGGTGGTGGCCAACAACTCGGGCAGCGACGCCTACCCATGGGGAACGATCCGCTATGACGACGAGATCAGCTACGAAGCGAATGACAACCACCCCGAGGCCGCATCCGTCACGAGCGACATGAAACAAATCGTGGACGTCGACGGGCGAAATCTCGTCTGGCAGGGTCTGCTCGACATCCACAGCGATCGCTTGAACTTCTACTACACCTACACGAGGCGATTGCTCGAAGGGGATCGGCTGGTGCGTGAGAAGACCTGGCGAGAGACCATCCCGCGCGACTTCCAGTGAGCGCCCCATTTCGATGTCGAACGGTGTGACCCGGCAGCCGAGTTTGGACCGATCGGAGTCGTCGGGAACCCCATTCTCCTAGAGGAACCCGAGTGACGAACAGCCTCGGAAATGACAATTAGCGCGCCGACCGCTGGGCGCCTCGCCTCTCCAGCACGCGCACCGAATCGCAACCCTCGAACGAATTTCCGTTCGACAGCTGGCCCGTGAGGCACGCCTCTGTATCGCCGATGGAAATTCCGGTTTCCGCAATCGAGTAGTGGCTGACGAGATCCGTCCAGCTCCTGGAGCGGCTGGTCCCGCTCATCCCACCGTCCCGTGCCCACCAGGTCCTGCTTGGTGCGCGCACGGACCCGATTGCAGGAGATGTCCGCGGTCCGCGGGGGCTCCGCGAGGGATGCTCCTGCACGAGCGCGCGGGCGGGAGGCTCGCGCGACGTAGGACAATCGCTGCTTGCAGCGCCCCTCGCGTCGGACCGATACTCCGATCGTCTGGAGAGTGCCGATGCCCGACACCGCGCTTCGGATCGCCGTGCTCAACCTCGCGCTCGCCGCCGCGTACTTCGCCACGGGTCGGCTCGGGCTCGAGATCGCGGGCTACGCGCAGAGCTTCACACTGGTGTGGCCGCCGGCAGGCATCGCGCTGGCCGCACTCGCGCTCTGGGGCCGCAGGCGCTAGGCCAACGGAGCCACAACGGATTTCTCTCCCTCGGGAGTCCCGAACAAATCGGGAGCCTGATTGCGTGAAATAGTCATCCGAGTCCTCAACAACGGCGTGAATTGTATACGCCAGGCTTAATGATCGCAAACGGACCCTTGATCTAATGAGCCTATCCGACATCGTACGGCGATGGAGTCATTGCTTGGAGAATG
>CAZBSV010000030.1:0-2618 GCA_964494795.1 uncultured Spirochaetales bacterium
GGCGCTGCGATCATCGTGATCCAAGACGGTGTGATTCTGAAGCAGGCCGCCTATGGGATGGCGGACATCGAGCGCGGCGTGCCGTTCGAGACCGATACCTCGACCCGCCTGGGATCGGTTTCCAAGCAGTTCACCGCGATGGCGATCATGCTCCTCGAAGAAGAGGGTCGACTCGATTACGACGATCCGATCATTCGCTTTCTGCCCGAGCTCTCCCGATTCGGCGAAGCGATCACGATCCGGCACCTGCTGAATCACACTGCGGGCCTACCCGACTACTACGATGTGATCGTCGAGATCAGCGGGGTCGAAAGGCCGCTCACCCGCCACGCGCTCGACGTGTATTCCAAGTGGGGCGAGCCACGCTTCGCGCCCGGCGAGCGCTTCGAGTACAGCAATCCAGGCTACGAATTGCTGGCGCTGATCATCGAAGAAGCGTCGGGTGAGCGATTCGGGGAGTTCGTCGAGCAGCGCATCTTTGCGCCGTTGGGCATGACGAGCTCACTCGTGATCGACGATCGCCAGCCGAAGCTCGCGAAGCGCGCCTACGGTTACCGCATCGACGCTGACGCTTTCGCGCTCAACGACGACGATCCCCTCAACTACATCATCGGCTCCGACGGCGTGTATTCGACCGTCGAAGATCTCTACCGCTGGGATCAGGCCCTCTACGGCGAGGAGCTCGTGAGCCAGACGACGCTCGCGCGCGCTTTCAGTCCCGCGCGACTCAACAGCGGTGAACTCTTCCCCTACGGATTCGGCTGGAGGCTCGACGAGCATCTCGGGCGCCCGCGCATCGGACACAGCGGGAGCTGGGTGGGCTTCCGAACCTTCATCGGCCGCTACGTGGACGACCGCTTCAGCGTCATCGTGCTCAGCAATCTCGCGGAAGCAGATCCCGAGGGACTCGCCGAAACGATCGCGTCGATCTATCTCGCGGAGCGCGACGGCCCCAAGCGGCCGGCCTCGGCGGTCATCGTCAACGCGAGGGTCTTCGACGGCACCGGCGCTCCCGAACGATCGGCTTCCGTGCGGTTCGTCGGCGATCGCATCGTGGAAGTTGGAGACTTCGCAGCCTCGCGCTTCGATGCGGTGATCGACGCGGGCGGCCTGGCCCTCGCGCCTGGATTCATCGACACCCACAGTCACGCAGACTCCGACATCCTCGAGCATCCCGGCGCGCTCGCCGCGGTCAGCCAAGGCATCACGAGCGTGGTCGTCGGGCAAGACGGCGGGTCGCAGTTCCCGCTGAGCGAATTCTTCGATCGACTCGAAGACGCTGGAAGCGCGATCAACGTTGCTTCCTACGCGGGCTTCGGCACGATCCGACTCGCCGTCATGCGAGAGAATTTCCGCCGACTCGCCACCCCCGAAGAGATCGAGCGGATGCGCGCGCTTTTGCGCGAGGAGATGCTCGCGGGCGCGCTAGGTCTCGCTACCGGATTGGAGTACGACCCGGGCATCTACTCTTCTCGAGAAGAGGTACTCGCGCTGGCGAGCGAGGCCGCGTCGCTCGACGGCCGCTACATCAGCCACATCCGCAGCGAAGACCGCTGGTTCTGGGAGGCGATCGAGGAGATCATCGAGATCGGCCGCAAGACCGGGATGCCGGTGCAGATCTCGCACGTCAAGCTCGCTTTGCAGCGCGAGCTTGGCAAGGCGAATCGCCTGATCGAGGTTCTCGACGCGGCGCGCGCGTCGGGCGTCGACATCACGGCGGACATCTACCCCTACACGTACTGGGAATCGACGTTGACCGTGCTGTTTCCCGACCGCGACTTCGAAAATCGCGAGACCGCGGAGTTCGCACTCTCCCAGATCACCACGCCGGAGAACGCACACCTCGGCATCTACAAACCAAGGCCCGAATACGCGGGAAGGACACTGCGAGAGATCGCGGACATGCGCAGCAGCGACCCCGCGACGACCTTGATGGACCTGATTCGCGACGCGCAGGCGTACGAAAAAGCAACCGGCGAGAGCGAGGTCGAGAGCGTGATCGCCATCAGCATGACCGAGGCGGACATCGAGCAGCTGATGCAGTGGCCCCACACGAACATTTGTACCGACGGATCACTCGTGGCATCTCACCCGCGCGGCTTTGGCGCCTATCCGCGCTTTCTTGGGCGTTACGTGCGCGAGCGCAAGCTCATGGACCTAGCGACGGCCATCCACAAAGCCAGCGGACTCGCGGCTGAACACATGGGAATTCGCGACCGCGGTGCGATCCGGCTCGGCATGAAAGCCGACCTGGTCCTGTTTGATCCAGACCGCGTGCTGGATCGCGCGACACCACAGACGCCCGAGGCACTCTCCGTCGGCATCGAGCAGGTCTGGGTCAACGGCGAAGTCGTCTTCGATGACGGAAAGGCCACCGGCAAGCGCTCGGGACAGGTCATCCGCTGGTAGCCTCTGCTGGCCGAATGCCGACGCGATCGGTAACGACCGTGCAGCGGAGTCGTGGCTTCGGGTAGCGAACGTTGCGAGCCCGAGGCTTCGGGAAGGAGAACTTTTCGTGGAAGGGAGGGAGGACTTTTCGTGGCATTCAGGACGAAACTCGCGATCGCCGCCGCACTCTGGAGTCTGCTCCCATCCTCTATCCGCGCACTCTGCTCTAT
>CAZBSV010000031.1:0-24731 GCA_964494795.1 uncultured Spirochaetales bacterium
GGGACATCGCTTGCGGGTGTTGCGCCGGCCCGTCGTGGGCAAGACCGGCACCACCAACGATCAGGCCGACGCGTGGTTCATGGGTTTCTCGCCCGACATCGTCACGGGCGTCTGGGTCGGTCACGACGAGACGCGCTTCCTCGGCTACGGCGAAACCGGATCCCGCGCCGCGGCGCCGATCTGGGTGGACTACATGAGCGCCGCGCTACAGCATCGAGCCATCCGGGATTTCGAAGTTCCGGAATTGATCGAATTCGCGCGCATCGATCGCAAGACGGGACTCCTCGCAGGGGAAAGCTCCGAAGCAACCGTCTTTCAACCGTTTTTGCAAGGCACCGTGCCGACCGAGATGGCGGACTCGGCGCGCGTTCAATCGGAGTCGCGCCGCCAACTCCGGCTGGATTCCTTCTAGCGCGCCCGCTCGGTTCCCTCTCGCGCGCCCGCTCGGTTCCCTCTCGCGCGCGGGCTCGATTCCTTCTTGCGCGCCTGCTCGGTTCCCTCTCGCGCGGGCTCGATTCCTTCTTGCTTGTGGGCTGGATTCCTTCTTGCTTGTGGGCTGGATTCCTTCTTGCCTGTGGGCTGGATTCGTTCTTGCTTGTGGGCTCGATTCGTTCTTGCTTTTGGGTGGGCGGTTCTCGAAGAGCTCAGGCTAGACTCGTCGCGGTGGGGGAAGGCATCGTTCATCCGTGGGCGGATCGGCGGGTCGCCGGCGATCGGCGCGGGAAGTCGAAGACATCGAGTGGCACAGCCACGCGCGATCTTCAGACCCTGCTGGCCGCTGCCGTGCAGCGCGTGCAGGTCATCAGCGCGGCGACCGCGGTCGTCGCCTGGACGCTGCGCGCAGACGGCGAACCCTACGTCGCGGCCGGAGCCTACAGCGGCGAGCCGCCAGTCACACCCGACGCCGCGGAATTCCGCTGCCTGGCGACACTGTCGGGAGTGACGGCACTCGAGGGTACGTCGGATCGGCTCGCGATCGGCCGGCGCCATCGCCTTTCGGTCGCCGTCCCGATCGGAGGCGAACTCGGCGAAGCCTGCGTGGTGTTGCTGCTCGGTCCAGAGCTACCGCCTCCCCGAATCCTCGGACGGTTGAAGACGGAGGCCCACCGACTGCGGGCTCCGATCGCAAGCGCGCTCGCCGTCGGGCGGATCGAGCGGCTCGACCGCAACGTCCAGCAATTGAATCGCCTGGCTTCGCTCGGGGCACTCAGCATGGAGATCGCGCACGAGATCCGAAACCCCTTGGTGTCGATGAAGACGTTCCTGCAGCTGCTCCCAGAGCGCTGGGGCGATCCGGAATTCTCCGATTCATTTCTCGCGTTGGTGGGCGACGAGCTGCGCCGCATGGAGCGCCTGCTCGATGTCATCATCGAGCAGGCTCGGCCCAGCGGAGAAACCGCCGACCATCGACCTGCCGACGTCGCGGCCGCAATCGATGCGAATCTCTCGCTGCTCGAGCACCGTGCGCGCAAGCGAGACCTGCGGCTCGAAGCAAAGCTTCCGCGCGGCCTGCCCACAGTTTCACTGAGCGAAGATCGCCTGCGGCAGGTCCTGCTCAATCTGCTGCTCAACGCGATCGACGCTACACCATCCGGTGGCAAGGTGTCGGTGACCGCGAACGCGGTTGGGGATTCCGTGGACATCCTGGTTACCGACGAGGGCCCGGGCATTCCGCACGAGCTGCGATCGGAAATCTTCGAACCCTTCTTTACGACGCGCTCGGACAGCGCGGGAGGGTTGGGGCTCGCGATCACGCGGCGAATCGTCGAGGATGCGGGCGGCGAAATCCGCGTCAGCGAGCGAAGCGCGGGCGGCGCCGAATTCGCGGTACGCCTCGCGGCTTCCGAAAACCCGGAACCCGCTTCGCAAGAGGATTCCGAAGAGCATACCCGTTGAGCGCGCATCCGCCCGGAGAGCTGAAGCACGGTTTCCGCGTGATCGTGTCGAAGGAGCGATTTACGCTCCCGAGCGGGCGCGTGCTCGAACTCGACATCGTCAAGCACCCGGGCGCGGCGGCGATCGTGCCCTTCGCCTCGGAGACGGACGTGCTGTTGATCCGCCAGTACCGACACGCGACCCGAGGAGTCATCCTCGAGATTCCGGCGGGAAAAATCGATCCCGGCGAAGCACCGGCCGACACCGCGGCGCGCGAACTCGAAGAAGAAGTCGGCCAGCGAGCCGGCCGCGTCGAGGAACTCGGTTGGATCTGGACGACGCCGGGTTTTGCGGATGAAAAGATCTACCTCTACGCGGGCTTCGACCTCGCGCCCGTCGACTCGCGGCCCGAAGACGACGAGCTCATCGAGTCCTTTCGCGTATCACTCGACGACGCGTTGAAGATGATCTGGCGCGGAGAGCTCACCGACGCGAAGAGTGCGCTGGCGTTGATCCACGCCGCACGGCTTGTCGGCCGGCTCGCGTGAAGCTCGGCGTCGCGTTCGGCTGGTACACCCATTCCTGGGAGACGCTCGCCGAACTCGTCGAGACCGCGGAGGCGCTCGGTTATGCGGCCGCGTTCGTGGACGGCGACGTCTCGATGCTCGGCGGATCGCGCAAGACCGACGTGCTCGACGGCTGGACGGCGACGACCGCACTGCTCGCGCGAACAAGCCGGATTCAGATCGGTTCGATGCGCGTGGTCCACCACTGGAACGCCGCGCGACTCGCACAGGCGGCGGCCACCGCCGAGCGCATCGCACCCGGGCGGCTGCGGTTCCTGATCTCCATCGGCGACCGCCCGCACGACGAGCGCTTCGGCCTCGAGCGACCGAGCGCGGCTGAACGGGTGATCTGGCTCGACGAGATGCTGACCGCGCTGCGCGGTCTATGGCGCGGCGAAGCGGTGAGCATGCGCGGGCGTTTCGTGACGCTCGACGGCGCGCGCATCCAGCCCACGCCGCCGGCCGGCCGCATCCCGATCTCTATCGCGGCGCGGCGGCCGAAGCTATTGGAGCTGGTCGCCGCCCACGCGGACAGCTGGGAGATCAATCTTCCGCCGCTGCCCGAGCGCGTCGCCGCGGCGAGCGCGCAGCTCGATCGCGCCTGCCGGGCGCGCGGACGCGACCCATCGGAGATCGCGCGCTCGATGTGGATCTTCACCCGGGTCCAGGACTCGGGCGACCCGCTCACGCGGCTCGACGAGTACCGTCGGCTCAATCCGTGGTTCCGCGACTTGTCGGACGCGGAGTGCAGCGCCTCGATGGTCGTAGGCAGCGCGGAGCAGTGCCGGACGCGACTGCGGTCGCTCGCCGACGAGCTCGCGCTGGATCTTCCAGTGATCGACCTCTCCGGCCTGGACGAAGCCGCCAGCCGGATCGCGCTGAAGCGCTTGGCTCCAGAAAAGTCGAGTTGACGCAGGCAGTTAGACTTCTTAGGCTATTGGGCGAGGAGACTCCAAACAGTGTACGGACGCGGTCAACAACCCGGCATGCAGATCGGCCCGCCGATCACGCCCCCGATCATCAAGCAGATCATGATCGCGAACGCGGTGGTCTTCTTGCTCCAACAGGCCTTTCCGCCGCTGACCGCCTACGCGTCGGTGAGCCCGCTGGGATTCTGGCAACTCGGTTATCTCTGGGAGCCGTTCACCTACATGTGGCTCCACGCGGGCTTCGGCCACATCGCGATGAACATGTTGATGCTCTGGATGTTCGGCTCGCAGCTCGCGATGGCCTGGGGGCCCAAGCGCTTCTTGCGCTTCTACCTGATCTGCGGCGTCGGCGCGGGCCTGATCATCGCCAGCTATCCCTACCTGATGCTGGCGTTTCACCCGGAGTGGTTGATCGCGCAGACGCTCGGAGCCTCCGGCGCGGTGTACGGCGTGCTGCTCGCCTACTCGCTGACCTGGCCCGATCGCACCCTCATGCTGATCTTTCCGCCCGTCGCGTTTCGGGCGATCTGGTTGATCCCGGGCCTCTTTTTCATGTCGATGATGTTTTCGGGCGGACAAAACATCAGCCACATCGGACACCTCGGCGGCGTGATCGTCGGCTGGATGTATCTGCGCCGCAAGGGTCACGCCAACGCGATCTTCAGCTTCAGCCAGCTGCGGTCTCGCTGGAAGCGCCACCGGATGCGCCGGAAGCTGCGCGCAGTCCACTACGAAGAATTCGAAGCCAGACGTAGGGCGAACGAAAAGAGCAGCCGGGCGAACGAAAAGAACAGCCGCAAGAACGAAAAGAACGACGATCAGCACTACCACTGACCCGCGCCCGCGCCAGCGGTTCCGGCGCCGCCCGCGCCCGCCGAGATCGCCGCGGCCGCGCAGAAACCGGCGAAGACCAACGCGCTTTGCCCGAGCGCAACCCTCCGATCATCCACCCACGTTGTAGTGAATTTCGACGCCGTCGTGGTTGAAGAGCACGCCGTTTGGTTTGATGGATTCGACGACGAAGGGGCCGAAGGCGTCGCCCTCCTTCAGTCGCAGCTCTTCGTCGGTATCCATCAGCTTCACGATCGCAATGCGTCGCTCGGCGTCGGGATGCCAGATCGTCTTCGCGACGATCAACTCGGGAAGCGCTGCGCGTTGGACCCTCTTCTTGTCAGGCTTGGCGATCGCGGCCGGGATCGGTGCCGCGGGCAGAACCGCTGCGATCTCGGCGGGCGCGGGCGGCGCGATCTCGACGGGCGCTGGCGCTGCCATCTCGGCGGGTGCGGGCACTGCCATCTCGGCGGGTGAGGGTGGCGCGATCTCGGCGGGTGCGGGCACTGCCATCTCGACGGGCGCGGGATCCGGTGCAGCCACCGCCGCGGGAAGATTGACGCTCTCTTGCGCTTCGCGCGCACGTTGAGCAGCTGCGGCGTTGCGCGCAGCGCTCGCGACGCGATAGGGCGGGTTCGCTCCCCGGGCGGGCGGCGCTTCGTCGGCATTGGGTGCCGCTGCGGCCGGCGGCTGCAGCTCAACCGCTGCGCGAGAATCGGCGGGTTGCGCGTCGAGGCGCTGGACGACTTCGACGAGTCGGGCGGCGTCGGCGTCCGACGCGGCGCGGCGAACCACTTCGTCGACGATTCGCTGATCGGCTGCGGCTTGCGCGGCCGCAGCCCGTACCGCGGCTTCCTGCGCCTGCGCATTTTCGGCGGCTTGCGCCGCTTCCGCGCGTTCGGCGGCGTGCACGGCCTGTGCGACCGCAAGTGCTGCCTCCGGTGCGGGCGCTTCGCTCGCAACCGCGGAATCGGCGGGCTGCGCGAAGGGCCAGAAGAAGTACGCGGATGCGCCAAGCGCGAGCCCAACGATTGCGATGGATCCGACCCACAGTCCGAGGCGACTGGGTTCGGGCGGCGGGCGGTGCGCGACGATTCGCTCATCGAGCGAGCGCTCGATCTTCGTGCTCTTCTCGTCTTCCAAGCGCTGGAGTGCCTTGAGGATCGTACTCACTCGCGTTCCCAGCCCGCGTCGAGTTCCCGATCCGCGGCGGTGTCTTCGAAATCGATTCCGGAACTTTCGCTGCGCGGCGGGAGCTTTTCGCTCACGGCGGCGGCCGGCGGACCGACCGCGACATCCGGCGGCGCGGTTCGCTCGAGTTCGACCGGCTCGGGGCCCTTACCGCCGAGCCCGAACCAGCTGAGCACGCCGACGCCAACCGCGAGCAGGATTGCGGCCGGAAACGCGCGGCGCAGGATCGATCGCCACGGACGGCGGCGCGATCGCGCGCTCAAGATCTCGAGCGCGGCGCGGTGCACCGCACTCGGCTCCATCATCTGCGTGCCGGTCGTGTATCCCACCAGCATTGCGCGGTCACAGAGCACGTTGATCAGGCGCGGAATTCCGCGCGCGCGGCGCTGAACCTCGCGCAGCGCTCTGTCGCTGAAGAAGTTGCACTCCTTGCCGGCTGCAATCCGGAGCCGGTGCCGCACGTAGTCGCGGGTCTCGGCGGCGTTCAGCGGCGAAAGCGACCAGCGCACACTGATCCGCTGCCGCAGCTGACGCAGCTCGCGCGAGTCCAACATCTCGTCGAGCTCCGGTTGACCGAACAGCACGATCTGGATCAGCTTCGAAGACGAGGTCTCGAGATTGGAGAGCAGGCGAACCTCCTCGAGCGTAGCGGGATCGAGATTTTGCGATTCGTCGATGATCAGCAGCGCCTTCCGACCCTCGCGACTCGTCTGGAGCAGGAACTGATTCAGCTGGTCGTTGAGATCGGCGCGCGAGTAGCCCTCTGTGATCAGACCGAATTCGATGCTGATCGCGCGCAACAATTCGTCGCCCGACAGTATTGGGTTGAAGACGAACGCGACCTCTGTATCGGGTCCCAGCCGCTGCAACAGCGCGCGGCAGAGCGTCGTCTTACCAGTGCCGACTTCTCCGGTGACGGCGATGAACCCCTCGCCCTGCTCGATGCCGTACAGCAGATGGGCGAGCGCCTCTCGATGGGACTCGGAGAGAAACAGGAAGCGGGGGTCGGGGGTGAGCGAAAAAGGCTTCTCGTTCAGCCCGTAGAACTGGGTATACATGCTCAGATCACCGCCAGACGAAGTCTAACCGATGGATTCAGAAAGAGGATCCGCCACCGATCCGCTCAGATCGAGAGTCTGCTGGAGTCTGACACCGCACGCATGGACGAGTTCGAACGGCGCGGCGGCAAGCGGGCCAGCGCGGGGCCGGAGCCGCCCTACGAGCCATGTCCATTATCTCGCCGGTTGTCCGTTATCTCGCCGGTTGGCTGGGCTCCCGCAATGCGGGCTCGGTGGCCTGATCCTCTTCCGCTCGGCTCAGACTGCGGAGTGCTCGCTGCGTCCGCGCGATCGCCGCGCGCTGCACGCGAAGCTCCTCGCTCTGGGCAGCGACCTGGCGCTCCAAGCGCTCGCGGCTGTCGTTGGCCTCGTCGAGTCGGGTCTCGAGCGTTGCGACGCGGTTCGCGAGTTCCTGAACGAGTCGAGAGATTTCGCCGCTGTCGCCATCGCTCATGCCAACGTGCGGCATGCTGAATTCGTCGCGGTCGGCGGGCAGGTCGCTGGTTCGCATATCCATCGGTTTTTCTCCCTCGGAATCGTCGTTGAACAGTCCGGTTCCCGGTTCGGTTTGGTTCGCCGCCACTTCGCTCAGCGAATAGGCTGCGGTGTTCTGCTCTTCCATCTTCGGCGCGCGGCCGCCGATGGGCGAAGCGTCCATCGAAGATTCCCTGGCGGGAATCCGATCACTGGTATGGCGCGCAAAACTCTCCGCATCGTCATCCGACACGTCGTCCGACGCGTCGGCAAAAGTCGTGACGTCGAGATCCTGCGGGAGCGAACGCCGGCGAAACAGCCGCACGCCCGCGACGACGGAGACCAGCGTACCAATTGCGATCCCCGCGAGCGCGAGCATTCCGAGCGGCAGTTTGGATTCTGCGGATGCCGGCTTCGGGATCCGTGTGAACTCCTGCGAATTCGCTGCCGTAGGCTGCTCTTCAGCGGCCGGCGGAATCGGATCCTGCGTCAACGTACCCAGCGGCAGCTCGGGCGCGACAGCGCCTGCATCTGCGACATCCTCGTCGGCGGCCAGCGCTTCGGCACTCTCGTCGATCAGCATCCCGGCGCTCTCGTCGAGAGCCGAATCCGCTGCGGAATTACTCAGAGCCACGAGCTCGTCGCGCTTGTGGACGCCGGGAATCGAGTCGCGCAGCTGCTTGCGGCGCTCTTCTTCGGCGGCGAGCGATGGATCCGCGTCCGCCGACGGCTCGAGCTTCGCGATTTCCACCACCGCGGGCTCCGGCTTCGGCTCGACGACGACCGGCAGCGGCTCGACCTTGGCGACGACCGGTTCCGGTTTCGGTGCGACGGCGGGCTGTGGCTTCGGCTTGGAGTCGACGGCCACCGGCGCGGGCTTCGCATAGGGGTCGCCGCTCATGGCCTGGATCGCTTCGGCAGAGTGCACGAAGTCGAGCACGATGCGCGGCGGATTCGAGAGAATCATTTCCTTCATCTGCAGGCCCGGCTTGCGCAGCCGGATCTGGGCGATCGCCTTGCCGGCGCCCTCGGCGACGCTCACGGATTCGATCCCGATGCTCTTCGATTGGATCTCGCGCGGCGGCGTCGAGGCTTCGATGGTCACGGTGAGCTGCTCGCTGGCGTCTGAACCGGGAGCGCGCTGGACCTGGTAACCCGCGAACGATTCCATCTCGAAGACCAGGCGCGTGTAGGTCGGGTGATTGCCGACGCGAACCTGGAGGATGCGATTGGCGTGAGCGGGCGCTGCGGTCAAACAGAGCAGCGCGCCGATCCAGATCGCCGCCCGGCGCAGCAGCGCAGCGCGCGGGGCAATCGAATTCTGCGGGGTCGTCGCTCGGCTCACGTTATTTCGTCACGCCCCTCTATCTTCAAGCTTCAAGCTTCATGCTTCAAGCTTCATGCTTCATGCTTCAAGCTTCAAGCTTCATGCGGCGGCAGCCGGGAACCCTCGCCGCCGAATTCGCTGTGCTTCTCATCGGCGATTCATCCCAGCGCTTAAACGTTGAATGCCGATTTCATGCCGCGTTTCGATGGAATTCCCGTTTGTGTGTTGAAACAGCCCCTATTGTGCTTGCCCTCGAGCCCGAAACGCGCGCCCTACTCGGACAACAGGCTCCGAAGCGCTGCGATCGCGGGTTCGATGCGCGGACCGTACCACGACACCAAAGTGCCGTCGATCAAATGGATTCGACGATTTCGCGCCGCGGGAAGCGCCCATCCGGCGAGCTCCTGCGCGTCGCGCGGCCCGAACGCGTAGGGTTCGCTCGGCAATACGATCACTTCGGGGGCCGCGGCTGCGATCTCAGCGGGTTCGACGATCGGATAGCGCCGGTCGCCGCGATCGGCGAATACGTTGATGCCGCCGCAGAGTTCCAGCAGGTTCGACGCATAGCTATCGCCGCCGACCGCCATCCACGGCGTCTTCCAGACCGGACAGAAGACGCGCACGCCATGCGCGGGGCGCTGCTGCTCGGCGGCTTGCACGGCTTGCTCCACGGGCCGCACGACGCTTTCGATCGCGTCCGCGCTCGCTCCGAGCTCCGCGATCTCGCGAAGCAGCGCGACACCATCGCGCACGCTTCGCGGATAGGTGACCCAGACTTCGATCCCCGCCGCGCGCAGCGCGTTCACGACCCGCTCGCGATTCTCTTCGCGGTTGGCGATCACGAGACCCGGATCGAGTTCGAGAATCCGGCGCACGGATGGGTTCTTGGTGCCTCCCACCTTCGACACGCATGCAACCTGCTCTTTGGGGTGTACACACCAATCCGTGACGCCCACGACGCGCTCGCCCAGTCCGAGACGGAAAAGTGACTCCGTCAGGCTCGGAACCAGCGAGACGATGCGCTTCGCGGATCGCGCACGGAAGCTGGGCGTCACGCCTCGAACGCCACTTCGAGCACACCGTTATTCAAGCGCGCCGTGGCAATCGCACGGCCCGCGACGGAATCCGGCAACGCGATCCGGCGCCGAGCGTCGCGCACCCGAACCAGCAGTTGATCGCCGTGAACCTTCAGATCGAGTTCGTCGGTCGACGCGTGGACCAGATCGATCTCCATCACGGTGACACCCGCGCGCTTGACGAGCCGGATCGGGCGCGCGCGCGTGAAGAGTTCCGCGGGATCGCGGTCGCCATAGGTCTCGGCCGCGAGTTCGCGCAGCGCGTCGATGCCGATGGGTTCGCTGGAATGCAGCGGGACGCGAAATCGAGGCACGGGAAACGACTGATCGATCTCTTCGAGCTCGGCGCGCTCGCGCTGCGCCCAGCGCGCGAAATAGCCCGTCGCGGCTTCCGGCGGCAGCACGCGGTTCACCAACACCGCATCCGTCGCGACCCCGTACAGGCTGAGGTAAGCGAAGGATCGCCGGGTCTCGTCGATCACGACGCGAGCGGGATTCACGACCAGGCGAGCACTCGTGCGATCCGTGTCGAGCAGGATCGAGCGGACGTCTTCGACTTCGCGATACAGGCGCTCGAAGGCCGCGAAGACATCGTCGCCGGGAACGAAGACGTCGGCGCCAAACGTCGCGGCGAGCGGGCGGATGGCTTTTGCGGCCATGCGCTCCCAGTGGAAGAAATTTTCCATGAAGATCCGCAGCACGTCGGGAAAGCGCAGCATCCGCAGCGTCGAACCGGTCGGCGCACAGTCGACGACGCAGACATCGTATTCGCCGGTCGCCTCCACCTCGCGTATCGCGCGAAGCGCCACGAGCTCTTCCATTCCCGGAAAGACCAGCAACTCCTCGGCGACCATGTCGTCGGTGCCCGCGCGCAGCAGTTCGCGCAACCAGTTCTGGATGCTCGACCAGGAGCGGTCGAGCTCCGTCAGCACATCCACTTCTTGCGCGACGAGCCCCGGCGCGATCTCGATCGGCGCCGGCCCGATCGCCTGGCCGAACGCATCCCCGAGGCTGTGGGCGGTATCCGTCGAGAGCAGGAACACGCGGTGACCGTGCTGCGCGGCGCCGAGCGCGGTCGCCGCCGCCAAGCTGGTCTTGCCGACACCGCCCTTTCCCGTGTGCAGCACGACCCTCACGCGCGCTCCCCCGCAGCGGCAACCGCTCCGAAGTGCACCGTGAGTTTTCCCGCGTCGAGTTTTGCGCGCAGCACGCGGCTGCGCGCGACCCGGCGCGGCAGCTTCAGGAAGCGCCGGCGCGATCCCGCGGTGACGATCAGCTCACCGTCGACGACCACCACGTCGAGCTCGTCTGCGCTCGCGTTCGGCAGCGGCAACTGCGCGAAGTAACCCGCGTCGTCGCGCCCGAAGCGCACGCGCTCGCCTTGGCTGAACACATCGTCTGGTTCGGATTTCGCGAACAGATGGCGTCCGAGTTCCGCGAGCCGCTCGCAGCCCGTGACCTGATCCGCGAGCAGCGGCGCGCGCAGCACGGGAAGCGGCGCAAACACCTCTTCGACTTCGCGGCAGCGTTCGTCCTGTAGGCGGCTCCAATCGCGAAAGAACGGCTCGCGGGCCGCTTCGGCGGGCAACAGGCGATTCATCACGACGGCGTCGCAGGGAATCTCGAACAGTGCGAACTCCGTGTAGGCGCGTCGCGCTTCCTCGATCACCATGCGCTCGGGCGTCACGACGATTCGCACACTCGTTTCGGAATCGGTAATGCGCTTGCGCAACGTCGTCAGCTTGTCGTAGATCAGCGTCTCCGCGTCGCGAAAGACTTCGGACCGGGGCAGGGGAGTCGAAATGATTTTCTGCGCGACGGGTGTCCCGATGCGCGTGATCAGCTTCAGCGTGGGCAGCAACAGGCGCAACGCCCGATGCGCGACCTCGGGCAGCGTCACGAGCCGAAGCGCGGAGTCGGTGGGCGCGCAGTCGACGATCAACAGGTCGTAGCGGCCCGAGGCCGCGAACTTCTCGACCGCGAGCAGCGTCGTGATCTCTTCGGTCCCCGGAAGCTGGGCGAGTTCCTCGGCGACCACGTCTTCGATGCCCTGGTAGCGGAACATCTCAACCAGGTAATCGTGAATGCGCCCCCAGTGATGCTGCATTTCCGCGCGCGGATCCACTTCGCTCGCTTCGAGAAGCGGAGCGATCTCGATCGGCGCGGAGCCGAGTCGGCGCTCGAAGACGTCGCCGAGGCTGTGCGCGGCGTCGGCGGAAACGACGAGCGTGCGTCGACCGCGCTGCGCGGCGCAGACGGCCGTGGCCGCAGCGGTGGTGGTCTTTCCGACGCCGCCTTTTCCGGTATACAGCAGGAGCCTCACGGCTCGACGGTATCACGCCGCCGGCAGAACCTCCCGGGACAGCCCGCGCTCGAAGCGAAGCGCCGCGAACAACGGCGCCGGGGTCGAATGGGCGACGATCGGCTCCCGCGAAGTCCAGCGATGTTCGCAGCGCGGACATTCGGCGAGAAAGATCCGGTCTCCGTCCAACACCTCGTCGGTTCGAACCTCGCTGAAGCCGCAGATGCAGCAGCGCAGCCGTCGGTTGAATCGCGTACGGGTGTTGCCGATCGATTCGATTGCGTTCAGGCTTGCCATCGTCATCCCATCACCTCCTCTTTTCTTTTTCGTTTTCCCGTGTTTTCCCTTTTCCGGTTTCCCGGAGTTCCGGTTTTCCGGCTTCTTCTCTCTCTTGCTCCCGCGCGCACTTTCCCCCGTTCCCTGTGTCTCTCGTACCCTGTGTCTCTCGTACCCTGTGTCTCTCGTTCCCTGTGTCTCTCGTTCCCTGTGTCTCTCGTACCCTCTGTCTCTCGTACCCTCTTGCTCTTGTGCTCTGTTTGTCTCTCACGCTCTTGCGCTCGCGCTCGCGCCCTCGATTTCTCTCAAGTGGGGCACCTGTTCGCCCGACCGGAGTTCGCAACCGATGCGACCGATTGGAGCGGGCAGGCGTGACGGTTACGGTCACAAGATTCGAAAAAGAACCGCAGCGACCCGCTCGCGCGATCGGTCCGATTCGAGCTGCCGCTGGACGGCGCGCAACGACCGGGCCCTAGGCGAGCTGCGCTTGACGGAAATGCGTCGGTCGGGTAAAAAGAGACGATCATGGCAAACGTGCGAACCCCGAGACTGAACCAGCGGAATCAGCTGAAACAGTTGAACGAGTTGAACCAGTTAAACGAACTGGACCTTTTGGCCGCCCTGCTGCTTAGCGGGGCGGGAGGGGCCTAGCGCCGGCACAAGCAACGCCGAACGCCAAAACCCTCTCCCGCCGCATCGGCCGCGGCCGGAGAGGGTTTTGGCGTATTGGCGTTTTGTCGTATTGGCGTACCGGCGTATTGACGTTTTGACGTTTTGACGTTTTGACGTTTTGACGTGTTGACGTGTTGACGTATCGGGCGACTGAACCACCGCAACTCAGCCAGATCCACCGTCACCGACTCCGGCGCCTGGTTCGGCGTGAAGGAGACGAACGTGACGACGACCTGTGTAACCAAGTACCGAGCTTTCCCGCCGATCGAAAGGCGGAATCGGCGCTGGCCCGACCGCGCAATCGAGCGTGCGCCACGCTGGTGCAGCGTCGATCTGCGCGACGGCAACCAGGCCCTCGTCGAGCCGATGGACGTCGAGCGCAAGCGGCGCATGTTCGACGAGCTGCTGCGCATCGGATTCAAGGAGATCGAGGTCGGCTTTCCGGCGGCGTCGCAGCCCGACTACGACTTCGTGCGCGCGCTAATCGAAGAAGACCTGATTCCGGACGACGTCACGATCCAGGTGCTCACCCAGGCGCGGAGCGACCAGATCGACCGCAGTGTGGAATCGCTTCGCGGCGCGCGGCGTGCCGTGGTGCATCTCTACAACTCGACTTCGGCGCTGCAGCGGCGCGTCGTATTCGGGCTCGACCGCGCGGGGATCCGCGAAATCGCGCTGCGCGGCGCGCAGCGGATCGCGCAGCTGCGCGACAGCATCCCCGAAACCGAGCTACAGCTCGAGTACTCGCCGGAGAGTTTTACCGGAACCGAGCTCGACTTTGCGCTCGAGATTTGCGAAGCGGTGATGGATGTCTGGCAGCCGACCGCCTCGGCGCCGATCCTGCTGAATCTGCCCGCGACGGTGGAGATGAGCACGCCAAACATCTACGCGGATCAGATCGAATACTTCGGCGACCAGATCCGCGATCGCGACTGCGTGGTGCTGTCCGTGCATCCCCACAACGACCGCGGTACCGCGGTCGCGGCGGCGGAGCTCGCGGTGATGGCGGGCGCCGACCGCGTCGAGGGCACGCTCTTCGGCAACGGCGAGCGCACCGGCAACGTCGACCTCGTCAACCTCGCGCTGAATCTCTACAGCCAGGGCGTCGACCCCGGACTGCGGGTGGACGACATCGATCGGACGGTCGCCGTCGCGGAGTTTTGCAACCGCCTGCCCGTTCACGCGCGCCATCCGTACGCGGGCGAACTCGTCTACACCTCGTTTTCGGGCTCGCACCAGGACGCGATCAAGAAGGGGATGGCGGCACACGCCGCCTCGGGCGGCGAGCGCTGGGAGGTTCCCTATCTGCCGATCGACCCCGCGGATGTCGGCCGCAGCTACGAGGCCGTGGTGCGGGTGAACAGCCAGTCCGGCAAGGGCGGCGTCGCATTCGTGCTCGAGCGCGACCACGGACTGCGGCTGCCGCGCAATCTGCAGATCGAGTTCAGCCGCGCCGTTCAGCGGATGAGCGAGGCGAGCGGCGGCGAGGTCACGTCGCGCGCGATCTGGGAGCGCTTCGTGGCCGAATACGTCGCGCGCCGGGATCCGCTCGAGCTGCTCGCATACCGCGACTGCGAGGAACCGCACGCTCCCGAAACTCCCGCTGATCGCGAGCGCGCTGCCCACAACGCACGAGTGGCCTCTATCGACCGAGTGGCCTCTATCGAACGACTGGTCTGTAACGAGCGCGCTGCTTACAACGACCGAGGCGCGTATAAGGATGATGGGAGGCAGTGCGTCGAGTTTCGGGTGCGGTTCGAGGGCAACGAGAAGTGCATCCGCGGCGCGGGCAACGGCCCGATCGACGCCTTCGTCGACGCGCTCGAGCGCGGAATTGGTCAACGGGTGCGGATCGTCGATTTCAGTGAGCACGCAGTAGGCGAGGGTGCGGACGCCCGCGCCGTCGCCTACGTGGAGATCGACGCGAGCGGCGAGCGCACACTGCTCGCAAGCGGCGGGCGCACGCTGTTCGGAGTGGGGCGCCACGCGAACACCACCACGGCCTGCCTCGCCGGCGTCGTCGCTGCCGCCAATCGCCTGCGCGCCGACACGGCGATTGCGTTGCGCGACCGGCCAACCCTGGCCGGTTAGTGGGGTGTTCCGGGCCCGATAGCGGCAGAAACCTCAACAAACGCTTGCGGGACTGACGGTTTTGGCCGAATCGGTCAGCGGTTTCCATTGCCGACCCAGCTGGAAAGCGAAACCCTGCGCGCAATGCTGCTGGGGGATGGTCCCATAAAAGTGCGCGCGGTCGAAGACAGCGCCCACGATCCGTCCGAAGGCATTCTCGCGAAGATCCGCGAACCGGCCGACCTGAGGCAGGTTCCGAGGGATCGGCTGCAGGATGTGTGCGATGAGCTACGCCGCGAACTCGTCGATCTCGGCGCCGTGCGCGGCGGCCATTTCGCCGGAAGTCTCGGGACCGTCGAGCTAACCGTCGGACTCCATTGGGTATTCGATACGCCCCGGGATCGGCTGATCTGGGATGTCGGCCATCAGGCCTACGGCCACAAGGCGCTCACCGGTCGCCGCGAGCAGCTGATCAAGGTCAAGAAGGCCGACGGACCGAGCGGGTTTCTGCGCCGCAGCGAGAGCGAATACGACGTTTTCGGCGCGGGCCACGCGGGCACCTCGACCTCGGCAAGCCTCGGCGTGGCCGAGGGAATGCGCCGGCAGGGCCGCGAAGGCTGCAGCGTCGCCATCCTCGGCGACGGCGCGGCGACTTCGGGCATGTCGTTCGAGGCGCTCAATCACGCGGGCCACCTGGGCGCCGACCTGCGCGTCGTGTTCAACGACAACGGGATGTCGATCGCGCCGAGCATCGGCGGCCTCAAGAAGACCGGAGACGCGCGCAAGTACTTCGAATCCATGGGCTTTCAGTACGTCGGCCCGGTCGATGGGCACGCTCTCGACGAGCTCTTGCCCGCACTCGAGGAGCTGCGCGACAGCTCGGGCCCGGTCGTCGTCCACGCGATCACCCAGAAGGGCCACGGCTTCGCGCCCGCCGAGGCGGACCCCTACGGCTGGCACGCCTGCAAGCCCTTCGACGCGAAAACTGGCCGGCCGTTGCCGAGCTCGGGCAAGCCGAGCCCGCCGTCGTGGACGCAAGTCTTCGCGGATTCGCTCGCCGCGATCGCGACGCGCGACCCGCGGGTCGTGGCGATCACCGCCGCGATGCCCGACGGAACCGGACTCGACCGCTTCGAGCGCCTGCATCCGGACCGCATGTATGACGCGGGCATCGCCGAACAACACGCCGTGACGTTTGCGGCGGGCATGGCGACCGAGGGCATGCGCCCGGTCTGCGCGATCTACTCGACCTTCCTCCAGCGCGCCTTCGATCAGATCGTCCACGACGTCGCGCTGCAGAACCTGGCGGTGACGTTCGCGATCGATCGCGCGGGGCTCGTCGGCGCCGACGGCCCGACCCACCACGGCGTGCTCGACCTCGGCTACCTGCGCATGATTCCCAACTTCGTCGTCTGCGCGCCGCGCGACGAAAATCAACTCCAGCATCTGCTGCTGACCGGAATCGAATCGGGGCGCCCGTTTGCGCTGCGTTTCCCGCGCGGAAACGCGATCGGCGTCGCACTCGACCCCGAGCCGAAGATCATCCCGATCGGCAGCGCCGAGTTGCTGCGCGACGGCACGGACGTCGCGCTGTTCGCGATTGGCAAAGCGGTCGGAGTCGCCGAGCAGGCAGCAGACCTGCTCGCCGCGCAGGGCATCTCGGCGCGCGTCGTCGACGCGCGCTTCGTCAAGCCGCTGGACGATCAGGCGTTGGTGGTTGCCGCCGAGCGCTGTTCGCGCATCGTCACGATCGAAGATCACATGGCGACCGGCGGTTTTGGCAGCGCGGTGCTCGAGCGACTCGCGCTGCTGGCACCCGACGCGCGGGTCCTCGTCTGCGGTCTCGCGGATCGCTTCGTCGAGCACGCTGAGACCGAGGACCAGTGGATCGCTGGGGGGATCGATCCCGAGTCGATCGCGGCTCGAACGGCGGACTGGCTCGCGAAGTCGTGAGCCGCGCGCCGGACAGGCCGTGCGAACCCGATATCGCCGGCGCGTACCGGGAGTGCGCGGCAATCACGCGCCGCAGCGGGTCGTCATTCGCTTCCGCGTTCTGGATGTTGCCCAAGGCCAAGCGCAACGCACTCCACGCCATCTACGCCTTTTGCCGACTCGCCGACGACATCGCCGACGACCCGGGCGTCGCGGGCAATCGGACCGCTCTGCTCGCGCGCTGGCGCGAAGAACTCGACGGCGCCTACCGCGGCAAGGCGCGGCACCCGGTCGGCGTCGCGCTGAGCGATGCCATCGACCGCTACCGGCTGCCGGAAAGCGTCTTCCTCGATCTGCTCTCGGGCGTCGAATTCGATCTCGAGCAGCGGCCGATCGACAGCTTCAATGACCTGCGACTCTACTGCTACCGGGTCGCGTCCACCGTCGGATTGCTCGTCGTTCGCATCCTCGGTTTCAAGAATCCCCGATCGCTCGAATTCGCCGAGACACTCGGCCTCGCGGTGCAGCTGACCAACGTGCTGCGCGGCGTGGGCGACGACGCGGGTGCGGGCCGCATCTATCTGCCGAAGCACGAACTCGATCGCTTCGCGGTCTCGACCGAGAGCCTGCTCGCGGGCCAGCTGACCGACGAGCTGCGCTTGATGCTGAGCTTCAACGCCAAGCGCGCCATGGCGCTTTACGATCGTGCGGACGCGTTGCTACCGGACGAAGACCGCCGGGCTTTGCGGCCGGCCACCGCGATGGGGCGCATCTACCGCGCGCTGCTCGAGGAATTGATCGAGCGAGATTTCCCGTGTTTCGAGCAACCGCTGCGGCTCTCGAAGCCGCGCCGTGTCGCGATCGCCGCGAAAGTCTGGCTGGGGATGCGATGAGCGACCGCGAGAGTCCGACCGGGATCCAGTCGAGAAAGGACGCGCACCTCGCGCTGTGCAGCGAGCGCGATGTCGAACACCGCCAAAGCAACCTGCTCGATCAGGTGCACCTGCTCCACGATTCGCTGCCCGAGCTCGCGATCTCGGACGTCGACCTTTCGCTCGAACTCTTCGGTCGGCGGCTGCAGGCGCCGATTGTGATCAGTGGGATGAGCGGCGGAACCGACAACGGCCGCGAACTCAATCGCGCGATGGCGACAGCCGCCCAGAAGTTTGGGCTCGCGATGGGGGTCGGTTCGCAGCGCGCGATGCTCGAGCGGCCGGAAGCCGCCGACACCTATCGGGTGCGCGAAGTCGCGCCGGACATCCTGCTCTTTGCAAACCTCGGCTGCGTGCAGGCGCGCAACGTCGGCGTCCAGCGCGTCGCCGAACTCGTCGAAGCCATCCGCGCCGACGCGATCTGCATCCACTTGAATCCCGCCCAGGAACTCGTGCAGGACGAAGGCGATCGCGATTTTCGCGGTTGCCTCGACGCGATCGCCGAGCTGGTCGACGAACTCCACGTGCCCACGATCGTCAAGGAAACCGGCTGCGGGCTCTCGCCCGCGACGCTCTCGCGACTCGCCGCGGTCGGAGTCGAGTGGGTCGACACCTCGGGCGCGGGCGGCACGACCTGGACCGGCATCGAGGCCATGCGCGGCGGCGCGCGCCAGCAGGCGCTCGGCGCCGCACTGCGGGAGTGGGGCATCCCAACCGCCGCATCGGTCGCCTACGCGCGGCGCGCGGGTCTGCGGATCATCGCCTCGGGTGGGATCCGCACGGGCCTGGATGCCGCGCGCGCGATCGCGCTCGGTGCCGATGTCGCGGGGCTCGCTCTGCCTTTCCTGCGCGCCTTCGCGGCCGGAGGCGCGACCGAGGTCCTCAATGCAACCGCGGCGCTCGTCGAATCGCTGCGATCGATCGCGATGCTCGTTGGAGCGCCCTCGCTCGCGGCGCTGCGAGAGGCGCCGCGCGTGCTCGGCGCCGAATTGCGCGCTTGGCTCGACTGATCGACGCTGCCCCCGCGGGGCTGGTCCCACCAATGAAAGGCGTTCACGCGGCGCCGACCCCGCACTGGGTGCGCGACCGCGGCTGGGGTTGCGCGCGGGGACGTTCGCCTCGATGCTCGGCTCGCTGGGAGTGGCGGGCTCGGTCGGAACCGACCGATCGGTACCTACCAAACGAACTGGACGCACGAAACGAACTTGATGTTGGAGGGCGCGATGGCCGCGGAACACGGCACGGCGGACAACTCCGACAAGGCTGGGTCGGCGCAGGGTAAGGCGGCCACCCAGGATCGCATCCTGCAGGCTGCGATGAGCCTGTTCATGCGCCGCGGTTACGCGCGCACCAGCGTGACCCAGATTGCGAGCAAGGCGGGCGTGAGTCGCGCCGCCGTCTTCTGGCACTTCTCGGACAAGGACACTTTGTTCCGCGCCGCCGCCAAACAATTCGTCGTGCCGTTTCGCGAAGGGCTCGGCCGACGCCTGCGGCACCTCGCGCCGCGCAAGCGAATCCTCGAATTGATCACCTACTACGAACAATTCGTCGAGCAAAACCGCCCCAACATCGTCGCCTTCGTCAATTGGGTGCTCGAATCCCCCGAGCATTCCGGCCCGATGCGCGACGAGCTGCTCGGTCTGCACGAGGCGTTCCGGGCCGACGTCGAAACCGCGCTCAGCGAGATCCTGCACGACGCGGAAAGCGCCGCCGAGTACGCGAACGGCCTGATCTCGCTGATGGATGGAAACTTGATGCTCGGCATCTTCGGCGCGGGCGCTTCGGCGCGCGACCGCCAACGTTCGGGTCTGCGCGCCGTCGCTGAACTCATCTTGAGCCGCGGCGATCCGGACGAATCGCACTAGCAGGGGCCCCGTGCAGACTGGCTCTCTCGACATGCTCGAAGCCAACCGGCTCGAGCTCGCGACGCACGTCATCGCCGCTCGCGCCGACACGGAG
Source organism: uncultured Spirochaetales bacterium (assembly GCA_964494795.1). Lineage (GTDB taxonomy): Bacteria > Myxococcota_A > UBA9160 > UBA9160 > SMWR01 > JACZVU01. Next base: position 19,471 of record CAZBSV010000031.1, read on the forward strand.
AACTTTCCCGTAGCGCTGCGCATCCTTTCCGCCGCGCAGCGGCGACACCTGATGGCGATCTACCGCTTCGCGAGACTCACCGACCAGATCGGCGACGCCGCCCACGGCAACCGCCTCGCCATGCTCGACGAACTGCAGCGCCAAGTCGACGCTTGCGTCGACGCCCAAACAGACGTGAACGCTTGCGTCGACGCCCAAACAGACGGGAACGCTTGTTCGAGCGCGGACACTTCCATCGCGAAACCGATTGATTCGTACGCGCGTGCGCGGCATCCGATCATCGAGATGCTGGCGCCGACGATTCGCGAATGTGCGCTGCCGATCGGCCCATTCCACCGGCTGATCGACGCAAATCGCCTCGACCAGCGCAAACACCGCTGCGAGAACCTCCAGGAACTGCTCGACTACTGCCAACTCTCCGCAAATCCCGTCGGCGAACTCGTGCTCTACGTCTTCGGTGTGGCGACCCCCGAGCGCATCCGCCAGTCCGACGCAGTCTGCACCGGCCTGCAGCTCGTCGAGCACTGGCAAGACGTGAAGGAGGATTACGCGGCGGGGCGCATCTACCTGCCGAGCGAAGACAGCGTAAAATTCGGCTGCCCCGAAAGCGATCTCGCAGCCGACCGCGCGAGCCCGGCGCTGCGCGAACTCATGCGCTTCGAGTGCGAGCGCGCGCACGGCCTGCTCGACGAGGGCGTGCCACTCGTGCGCTCGCTGCGCGGGCGCGCACGGTTCGCGATCGGCGGCTTCGCGGCCGGCGGCCGCGCGGCGCTCGACGCAATCGAACGCGCCTCCTTCGACGTGATGGCCGGCGCGCCGCGCGCGCGGCGTCGCGATTTTGCGCGGCGCTATTTCGGCATGCTGTTTGCGCCGACGCGCGTCGGGGCGCGCGCATGACGCGGCCGCAGATTGGCATCGTCGGTGGCGGACTCGCGGGGCTCAGCGCGGCAATCGCGTGCGGAGACGCGGGCGCGCAGGTCACGCTGTTCGAGGCGCGCACGCGACTCGGCGGCGCAACCTGGTCGAGCGAACGCGACGGCCTCTGGATCGACAACGGCCAGCACGTCTTTCTGCGCTGCTGCACGAGCTACATCGCGTTCTTGCAGCGACTCGGCGTGATGCACCTCGTGACGCTCCAGGATCGCCTCGACATTCCGGTGCTGATGCCGGGCCGCGGCATGGCGCGGCTGCGGCGCGGTGCACTTCCCGCACCGCTTCACATGACGGGAAGTCTGCTGCGCTACTCGCACGTCAGCCCGCTCGACCGCGCGCGCATCGGCCGTGCCGCGCTCGCGCTGCGCGCGCTCGACCTCGCAGATCCCGCGCTCGACGAGCAGAGCTTTGGCAGCTGGCTGGCCGCACACGGCCAGAGCGAGTCGGCGATCGAGCACTTCTGGGATCTCTTTACGCGCGCGACCATCAACCTGCGCCCCCGCGACGCGTCGCTCGCGCTCGCCGTCAAGGTCTTCCAGACCGGCCTGCTCACGGATCCGCGCGCGGGTGAAATCGGAATCTCGAAGGTTCCGCTCTCGCAGCTGCACGCGGAACCCGCCGCGCGCGAACTCGCGAAACTCGGCGGCACGCTGCAGACCCGCGCAGCCGTCGAAGCCGTCGAGTGCGGACCGCAGGGCGGCGCGCAGTTGCGCGTGTGCGGCCGCCTGCTTCCGTTCGACGCGGTGATCGTCGCGACGCCACACGATGCGGCCGCGGAGATCCTGCCCGACGAGGCCAAGGTCGACCGCGCGGCGCTGCGCGCGCTGGGGACATCGCCGATCGTGAACCTCCACATCGTCTACGACCGCGTGGTGATGAACGTGCCGTTCGCGGCGGGCGTGGGGACGCCCATGCAGTGGATCTTCGATCGCACCGCCGCGGCGGGCGTGACCGACGGCCAGTGCTTGACGGTGTCACTCTCTGTCGCAGACGCGTATGTGGGAAGCTCGCGCGAAACGCTGCGCGGGCAGTTCGAACCCGCGCTGCAGCAGCTTTTTCCGGCAGCAAGAAATGCGCAGATCGTTGAATTCTTCGTGACCTGCGAGCGCGCGGCGACCTTCCGGGGTGCGCCGGGTACGGCATCCATGCGACCCAAGACGGCTACCGGCGCTCGCGCAATCAGCCTGGCGGGCGCTTGGACGGACACCGGCTGGCCGGCCACGATGGAAGGCGCCGTGCGCAGTGGCATTGACGCGGCCCGCGCAGCGCTGCTGTCTGTGGGTGTGCGGAAACGACTCCCCGAGGCGGCCGCCGCCTAGCGACGCGCCGTCGGGCGGCGTGATACCCTTTTCGATCCAGGAGCAGAGAGTGGTCTCACAGATCATCAGCGATACCGAACAGCGAACCTTTGAAGCCATCGCGCGCGCGCAGCAGCATCTGCTGTCGCTGCAAGACGCTGCGGGCTGGTGGAAGGGTGCGCTCGACACCAATGTTTCGATCGACGCGGAAGACCTGATGCTGCGCGAGTTCCTCGGCATCCGCGGCGCGCAAGAAACCGAGCAGAGCGCGCGCTGGATCCGGAGCCAGCAGCGCAGCGACGGCTCGTGGGCGAACTACTTCGAGGGACCGCCGGAACTCTCGACCACCACCGAGGCTTATGTCGCACTGCGGCTCGCGGGTGACCCCGCGGACGCCGCCCACATGCGCCGCGCTTCGGAGTTGATCCGCGATCTCGGAGGCCTCGAGCGCACGCGCGTCTTCACGCGACTGTGGATGTCGCTGTTCGGCCTGTGGTCGTGGGACGAGCTTCCCACGATGCCGCCCGAGATGCTCCTGCTCCCAAATTGGTTCCCGCTGAACATCTACGACTTCAGCTGTTGGGCGCGGCAGACCATCGTTCCGCTCACGGTCGTCGCGTCCCACAGGCCCGTCCGGCCGATCGGATTTGGAATCAACGAACTACGCACATTCGTGTCGACGTCTCCGCGCCATTCGCTCGCCACCTGGCAGGGTCGCTTCCAGCAACTCGACCGCCTGCTCAAGCTCTACGAGCGGCGCCCGAACCGGCGGCTGCGCCAACACGCCTACCGTCGCGCCGCCGAGTGGATCGTGCGGCGACAAGAAGCCGACGGATGCTGGGGCGGGATTCAACCGCCCTGGGTGTACTCGGTGATGGCGCTCAACGTGCTCGGTTACGCGATGGACCACCCCGTGATCGCGAAGGCGCTCGCCGGTTTGCAGGGCTTTACGATCATCGAAGGCGACACGCGCCGGATCGAAGCCTGTCAGTCTCCGGTCTGGGACACCGCACTGGCGCTGATCGCGCTCGGCGACTCGGGTCTCGCGCCCGACCATCCCGCGATGATTCAGTCCGCGAGCTGGTTGATCGATCAGGAAGTGCGCACGATCGGCGACTGGATGGAGCGGCGCCCCGGGCTGCGGCCGAGCGGCTGGGCGTTCGAGTTCGAGAACGACAACTACCCGGACATCGACGACACCGCCGAAGTCATCCTCGCGCTGCGCAAGGTCGCGCATCCGGATCCCGCGCGCGTCGACGAGGTGATTTCGCGCGCGACGGCCTGGACGCTCGGCATGCAGTGCAAGACCGGCGACTGGGCGGCTTTCGACGCCGACAACACCCAGGCTCTTAGCGGCCAGATTCCGTTTTGCGACTTCGGCGAAGTCATCGACCCGCCGAGTGCGGACGTGACCGCGCACGTGCTCGAGATGCTCGCCCACGAGGGCTACGGCGACGACCTGCGGACCGAGCGCGGCCGCCAGCGGTTGCTGGCCGAGCAGGAAGTCGACGGTTCGTGGTTCGGGCGTTGGGGGGCGAACTACATCTACGGCACCGGCGCCGCGCTGCCCGCGCTCGCCGCGCTCGGCGATGCGCCCGATGGCGCTGTGATCCGCCGCGCCGTGAAGTGGCTCGAAAAGCACCAGAACCCCGACGGTGGTTGGGGCGAAGACCTGCGCTCGTACGAAAACCGCGCGTTCGCGGGCCGCGGAAAATCCACCGCGTCGCAAACTGGCTGGGCGCTGATGGGGCTGCTCGCCGCCAAGGAGCGCTCGCGAGCCGTCGAGCGCGGCATCGCGTGGCTGATCGACAACCAGCGCGCAGACGGCAGCTGGGACGAACCGCAGTACACCGGAACCGGTTTCCCGGGCGATTTCTACATCAACTACCACATCTACCGCGACGTGTTTCCGCTCAGCGCGCTCGGCCGCTACGCGAGCGGAAAGTCGTGAACCCGGGCGCATCCCGTGAGCAAAGCCGAGGCTGACGCCGCGGGCCTCGCCGTACTGGCGCCGCTTTTCGTCGAGGCCCTGGCGTTGCGCGGCGGCTTGCGCGAAGCGCGCGTAATCCGAACCGGCGCCGGTGCGCTGCGCTCGCAGTCTGCCGCGCAAGCCCTTGCGAGATCCGCCCACCGCTCGCTCGCCGTCGCGGGTGTCTGCGGCGGTGTCGACCCCTCACTCGAACCCGGCGACGTGGTCGTCGCATCGGAACTTCAGGGCGGGCCCGGAACCCGCAAGCTCGAACACGCCGAAGCCCTGGTGGACGCCCTGCGCGCGCTCGGCACATCCGCCCAGCTCGGCCCGATCCGCTCGGTGGAGCACATCGTGCGCGGCACCCAGCGCGAGCGCCTGCGCGAAAGTGGAGCGATCGCCGTCGACATGGAGAGCCGCTGGCTTGCCGAAGCCGCGCGCGACCGCCCGTTCGCAGTCCTGCGCGTCGTGATCGACACCCCCCGCCGCGAACTCCTGCGCGTCGGCGCAATCCCCGACAGCCTCCGCGCCCTCGCCACCCTCCGCCGCATCGCCCCGGCCCTAGAAGCCTGGTCGCGCAAGACAACCCACGACCGCTGACCGGCCACCCGACCAAGACCCCGCCGCCGCGCCAACCCGCCGCCAACCGCTGAGTCCAGCCCAGACTTGACCAATCCACGTCATACGATTGAATTCGCCCGACCCACGACGCAAAACTGAGTTGGTACGACCTCGACCCGAGAGCCCGTAAGCGCGGAGTTGAGAGATATCCATTGATATCACCACAAATTCCAGCGACGATAAAAGACGCAGTCCAGCTACCCGACTGTTCGGTATCGTGGAGACCGCCGGCTTAGGGCACCCAGGCATGCGCTCGCAGGAGGGACAGGCTCCAATGTCGCTGATGCTCGCAAGCCCGCAGCTCATGACCCGCTTCGCCACATCGATGGCGCGCGCGCGAGCGTGTCCGGACGCGCCGTGGACTTCCTCCGACACGCCGTGGACTTCCTCCGACACGCCGTGGACTTCCTCCGACACGCCGTGGACTTCCTCCGACACGC
>CAZBSV010000032.1:0-3517 GCA_964494795.1 uncultured Spirochaetales bacterium
TTCGCAGTCGGCGTGAACGTTGGCGTGGCCACCGGGCCTGCCAGAGCTGATGTCGTCAAGGCAAGCGACGCGAGCAGGGGCAAAAGATTGCGAAGCAGCTTCGAGGATCGATCCGTCACGGCAAGTTCTCCTGTCGCTCGGCAGGGCTCGTTTCGGGTCGACTCGAGCGCCAGGGACTGGGAATAGCCTCGCGAGTCCACGGCTCATCCGGATACTCGAAGGAATCTCCATTCATGTACCCGGAGCACGTGCAATTTCCGTGCCGTGGCGATTTTCCCACGTATAGTTAAAATCGTAGTGATTACAGAATGTTGCGAGAGATGGCGTCAACTTGCGCGCGATTTGCGCGTCGGGATGAGAAGACAGCTTCCGCGGACACGGAAAAACTGCTCCTATTTCCCCGAACTCGAATTTCGCGGAGCTGCCAGGCGGCGCCCCGCGCGCTTCAGCGCCTCGCGTTGCGGCGGCGCCTTTCGAGCACCGCCAAGCCGAGCACACCCGATGCCAATTGCAGCAGTACGCCCGGCTCGGGGAGGTTCGTAATGGTCACTGAAACCGAGTAGGAGCCCTGTTCAAAGTGCGCGCCGTCGAACGGGTTCGCGCTGAACCCGGTGACTCCGACGAAGTAGTTTCCGGCTGCGTCGATCTCGAATCGGCACAGTGAACCGAAGCCAGTCGGAAACTGATCGAGGTCGTTGTTGAAGGCGTCGTCACCCACGCACTTCACGACCCCGCTCGAGTTGAACACGCCGACGATCGTATCGGGAATTTCGAAGTCCGGAGGGTCGTTCAGTGGTGTCGTCGACACGTTTACGATGTCGCCGATCGCGAGGCCAGCAATTCCCACGTAGTCGGTATCGCCCGCGGCGAGGCTCAGCATACCGCCGCCCGTCGTCACTCCGTCGGTAGCGCTCGGCGCGAGCTGGAGCGCGGCCGTCGACACGCTGTTGTTGGAGGGCTCCTGGTCGGTCAGCGACGCACCGGCAGGCGCGGCCATCGCGAGCAGCGGCAGCATCGACAAGAACAAGTTCCGCATGGCTTCTCCTCGGAGTCACTCGCGCCGTTCCCCCACCGCGCGCTCCCTTTGTTGAGCTCCCTACACTAGCCGAAGAACGAGGGGCGACGGGCCTCGCCCGCCACCCCTCGGGGTCTAGCTCTGCATCAGTGCCGCCGCGATCCTACTGCTTGCACAGGATCCCCACCATTTCGTTGAGGGTACCGTCGGCCGTCGATGCGCTGACGAACAGATTACCCTTGCTGACTTGCAAGCTCGGCGCGACCGAACCCTTGCAGTTCTCCGGGCCCTCGTATCGGACCCCGAACTTCACGTGGGTCGAGATTCCGGACGTGCAGACGAGCGAGTTCTTGGTCTGATTGAGGACCACGTCCCCGTCATCGTCCACGATCGTCAGGTTCACCGACGTCGGACCCGAAGTGGCGCCGATCGGGCAGCTACCCGGGGTGGCCTCGCGAGCCTCGAGCTTCACGCTGGCTGACTTCTCCACCGTCGAGCCCTTCCCGCCATCGCTCACGTTCTTGAGCGCTGCCAGATTGCCCTCCGGGACGACCTTCACCGGGACACACAGGCAGTCCATCGGACCCGGTGTCGCGGTCGGCGTCGCGGTCGGCGTGAACGTCGGCGTGAACGTCGGCGGCGGCGAAGAGGTCGGCGTGAACGTTGGCGTCGCTGTCGGTGTGGCCGTTGGCGTGAACGTCGGCGTTGGTGTGGCCGTCGGCGTGAACGTCGGCGTCGCTGTCGGTGTGGCTGTTGGCGTCTGAGTCGGTGTGGCCGTCGGTGTGAACGTTGGTGTGGCCGTCGGTGTGAACGTTGGTGTGCCCGTTGGTGTGCCCGTTGGCGTGAACGTCGGCGTGAAAGTCGGCGTGAACGTCGGTGTGGCCGTTGGCGTGAACGTTGGTGTGGCCGTCGGTGTGAACGTCGGCGTGGTCGTCGGTGTGAACGTTGGCGGGCCCGCGAAGGCTACCGTGGTGATTACCATGGAAACAGCCAGAACAATGAGGGTGCTGAACAATTTTTTGGATCGAATTGCCAACGGTAATGCCTCCCGCCCTGATCAGCGTGTGGATAGGTTCAGCTCAATCTTCTGCAGCGCGCTCCCCCGCCACCGGCGAGCTGGCCGTGCACGGATTCTTCGACGGGACTATCCCTGGCGTCGCTAATGATGCAAACGGCATGCCACGGTGGCTCTCTCCCAGAGACCAAAAACGCTATTGATTTCAATAGTTTGATGGAGAAATTTTCGAGATCGGAGTCGCCCGCGACTGCCCAGAGAAACACCGTTCCGCACAGGCGGAAAACCTTTTCCGCGGCTCCGCGCACTCACTTCGGCATCCGATCTTTCGGCGGAACTACTCACCCACCCCCAAGCGCAGGCGTCGCTGGCCCGAAGGCTGTGCGTCGCTGGCCCGAAGGCGTCGCCGATCGCCTGCGCAGCCGGTAGCCGACCCTGACCGGAAAGCCGGCGGCCGGGACCTACGTCTAGTATTTCAACAGAATGTCGGCGATATCGGTACCGGATGGTGCGCCGGCGTCGAACACGACCACCTGCTCGCCTGTGTCGTTCACGTCACCGTCGCTGTTGAGGTCCTTTAGCATCATCACGCTGATGTGCTGCGGAACCGTGCCGACGATTCGCGTCGCGATCACGCTTCCGGTAGTCGGATTCAGATGAAGCCGGTTGAAACCGCTCGGGAGCTGACCGGCGAGAATCCGCTCGCCCGGATCGTCGACCGCCCGCTTGGTCGTTTCCCCCATCGACGTCGTCGTCTCGATCGCGTAGTGGTTCCCGTCGCTGTTGAGATCCTCGAAGCGGAAAAGTTGACCCGTGCCGCCGTCGAGGATCCAGAGCTTCCCGCCCGGCGCTGCAAGCCGCGGTTGCGAGACCCCCGATCGCGCGACGAACTCGTTGGAAATTGGCGGCCCGAGTGTGTAGCGAGCCACGAATTCCGCAAAACCCTGGACCTGGTTTGACCCACCGATCAATTCCATCCCCCAGGGTCCCGAATACACCAGAGTGTTTCCAAAGGGCGCGATCGCGATCGGCCCGAATCCGTCGTTCCCGCTGGGCCCACCGATCGGAAATAGCGCGTCTGCATCGTCGACGCGCGTCAGCGTGTGTTGCCCCTCCGACATTGCGAAGTAGGCGTCGCCGTCGGGTCGATAGCGGATCGCCTGCACGTCGATCGTGTCGCCTAGTGGAGTTACGGTCGTGCTCGTGAAGACTGGGGCCACGTTTCCGAGCGGGTCGATTCGCTGGATCTGCGAATATCCGCTGCTCGACTGGATGCTGCCGACCAGAAGCTCATTCGCGGTGTGTGAACTCGACGAGCAGAACATGTCGTCGTACGGAGCCAACAGCACAGCGAGAAGCTGCGCGCTCCCCGCGGTATTGATCGACACGACCCGGTTCCCGGCGGGCTTTCGATCCATTCCGAACAGGGCTTCGTTCCGGATCGGCGCAACGACCGTGGCGACGGTCGCGCCCGAGACCAGCAGTCA
>CAZBSV010000033.1:0-19449 GCA_964494795.1 uncultured Spirochaetales bacterium
GGCGAACTGCAGCATGGCCGAGGGTTCCGGTGCGAAGCGCAGCGAGACGATCGAGATCCCTGCGGTCACCTCGAGAAGTGCGCCGGTTCCCTTTTCGCGCTTCCGCACCACGAGCGGGGTAACCAATTGCAGCCTCCCTTGGCCCTGCGGCGTGCGCTTGTCTGAACCCTTGGCTGTGAGGTTCACGCTCCTGGCGCGGGTCCCGCAAAACGGGTTGGCGGGTGCCATCGCTGTTACGGTCCCCGTTGTCCACGGGAATCCCCAGACCGATTCGGTGAAGTACGTAAAGCCGCCGGTTCCGCCCTGCTTTCCCATCGCCGTCCAGCTGTTTCCGAACGATCCCCCGATGGCTCCGAGCGGGAGTTTCACACTCGAAGAGAAGCCATAGCGCGCGCTGAAATCGGCGAGCAAGCGCATAGTGCCACCAAATTGCGTAGGCGTACCCGAAAACGAGACTCCGAAGTGGCTTCCCGAGATGGAAGTCACCGGAGCGGACTTGGCAGGACCCGGAGCTCCGCCAGCCAAAAACCTGCCTGCACCGTTGCCGCCGCTGAATTTTGTGATGACTAACGTCTGGTACCACGAATGAGGTGGCGAAAAGGTGCTGACGGAGGTCTTGAGCGCCATCTGATTCGGCGAAATTCCGATGCCCACCGGCGCACTTCCCACGGTGCTGGCGAGATCTCCCGAGGGCAGGTTGTTCATGTTCGGGTAGCTGAAGTGAGCGCCGAACGGAATTGAATAGCTGTATCCAGGGCACAGCTGTAATCGAATCTGGATCGAACCGGTGTAGAGGCGAGATCCAGCGCTCGCGACTTCCGCCGAGCACAGGAGGCTGATGGTCAGGGCAATCGCTGCGATTGCGTGGTGGCATGTGCCGGAATGAATCCTCATCTTCTCGATCTCCTCGATCTTCTCGAAAGAGCGCGGTCCAATTCGAGCGTCGATCCAAACTCCGACCAGGATTCCACCTTACGTGGATTGGAATCGCCGAGCAAGATTTTTTGCACAACTCAAGAACTGTCTTCCACAGGCTCTTCGGGCCAGCGCCTCCCCGGGGGGCGTTCCGGATCGATGTCACGGTAAGCCTAGACACCCATCCGATTCAACGCGTGGCGTCTGGCTTGGGGACCGGGAACATTCATTCCCAGTCCGTGGCGGGTACGATCTCGACCCCGACTTCGAGAAATTGATGGGGGAAACCGCCGCGCGCGATAGGGTAGAATGACGCGATGGAAAGTGCGACGACGCGCGACGGTCTGCCGTATCTGCGATCTGTGAAGCGCGAACCTTTGCTGGTGCTGTCCGAAGTATCCAACAGTCTGAGTGCGCATGCGCACGCAACCCCGGCGTGTCGCTAGAGCTCCTGGCTTCCTGAAATGCGCATTCTCTCGACGGGCTCCTACGTCCCGCCCAAGATCATCACCAATGAAGACCTCGAGCTCAGCGTGCCGACGAAGGCCGCGTGGATTCATGAGAATCTTGGCATCAAGGAGCGCCGCGTCAGTGAGGCCGGAGTCTACACCTCGGACCTCGCCGCCGAGGCCGCGCGGCGCGCGCTGGACTCCGCGAACATCGACCCCGAAAGCCTCGATCTGATCTTGTTGGCTACCGCGACACCGGATCGCAAAGCGCCGTCGACGGCCTGCCTCGTGAAGCACAAGCTCGGAATCAAGAGCACCTGTCCCGCGCTGGATATTGCCGCGGTGTGCTCGGGCTTCCTTTACGGGCTGTCGATCGCGAACGATATGATCAAAGGCGGCAGCTACCGGCGCGTGTTGGTGATCGGCGCAGACACGTTTTCCAAGATCACGAACTGGGAGAGCCGCGACTGCGTGTTTTTCGGAGACGGCGCCGGCGCGGCGGTGATCGAAGCCTGCGACGATCCGGATGCGCTATTCGACAGCCGCCTGTATTCGGATACGCGGGAGACCGACAATTTCACCGTGTACCCCGAAGATCCCTTTTTCACGATGAACGGGCGGGCCGTTTATGAGACGGGGGCGCGCGTTTTACCCGAGGCGATCCTGGCTCTGCTCGAGAAGAACACACTGCGCATTGAGGACGTGCGCTGGATCATTCCACATCAGCCCTCGCATCTCCTGCTCAAAGAAACCGCGAAGAGACTCAACTTCCCGTTCGAGCGCGTGCGCCGCAACATGGATCGCTACGCCAACACCTCGGGTGCGACGATTCCTTTGTTGTTTGACGAGGTACACCGCTCTGGCGACCTCGAGCGCGGCGACCTGGTGGTGTTCGCCGCCGTCGGTTCGGGTTGGGCCTGGGGAGCCGCAGTGTATCGCTGGATCTGATCCGAACCCCGAGAAGCGCTGTCCAGATCGGACGCGGAACTCTGAAACGTTATGCCGCGATAGCTCGAGACCGTGGAGCGCGCTGGGACCCGCGGCCCGTCGTCAACATCGCCACAGTTCAACATCGCCATGACCGTGCGGAATCGAGGCCGGGCCTCTCAAATAGCGTCGGTGTCACCCCACATCAGGTGCCAGCTCAGCGGACGCTGGAGGAGCTGCGGTTCGCGGAAGGGGAACGTGATGAACGAGAACACGAATGGCGAAGGCAGGAAGCCGAGCGCCCAGGGGGCGGGCAGCAAGGGGCTCCCCCGGGTCAGAAACATCGCCAGCAAGGCTGCTCCTTGCGACCGCCCATAGGCGCGCACGTCTGCGAGCAGGGCCTCGACGATGTGCCGCCGTTCGCGGCCGGTCGCCGAGGTCATCAGGTCGAGCACGATGATGCTGTCGACACCCTCGAGCGGCCGGATCCGGCTGACCGCCAGCCCGCATAGCTCGCCGCCGCGAGAGGCGACGTGCCACGTGTAGACGTTGCCCGGCTTGTCGTCGTAGCGCCAGCGCAGGCAATCGGCCGTGCGCCGCTGCAGCGCAACGCCAGGCGGCACGCTGGCATGGAATCGCTGTGTGAATCCGCCAAAGCGCTCGTCGACCGTTGGCTGTCGCACGACGCGCACATCGCGCTGCGGCCAGCGCGCCCGGATCGCCCGGTTGACCAGGGTCGCGGGTGCTCCGACCAGGCGAGCCAGGCCCGGCAGGCGGTCGATCGCGGGTAGCTTGCCGCGCAACAGCGACGTCGCGTCGAGCACCTGCACCCAGGTGGGAATGCGAAACGGCAGCTGCCACCCCACCTTGCGGTGCCCCGCGATCACGTGCGGCTGGATCGGGTAGCCCGTCGTGAACACCATCTCGGAGTCCCGCGCGCAGGTGTCGAGCGAGAAATGGCTTAGCTTCCGAAACATACCCTGCCGCCAATACTCGGGATCGGTCATGACGTCGACCACGTTCGACCCGAGCACCGGCTGTCCGTCCAGCAGGAATTGCTGTGGGATCACCGCGTAGCCGCCGACGATGCGTCCCCCGTCGTCCGCGACGAAGAACCGGCTCGGGCCCCAGTGGTTGTCGAGGAACTCCCACCGCCAGTAGTCGGGTCGTGCCTTCTCGGGGTCGAGGCCGGCGTAGGCGGCACGGCGGCACGCGAGGATGCCCTCCATGTCGTCGACCGTACCTTCCCGCAGCTTCCAGCTCGGCATGGCGACTCCGTCAGACTCCCAGCATGCCACCGTTGATGTCGAGTGTGGCCCCGGTGAGGTAGTCCGCTCGGATCAGGAATTGCACGGCCTCGGTGATGTTCTGGGGGTCGCCCAGCTTGCGCTGCGGGATCTGCGGCAGCACGTGTTCCTGGAGAAACTCCTCGGGTACCGTCTTGATGATCCCGACGTTGTAGTAGCCGAGCGCGAGCGCGTTGGCCGTGATGCCGCGCGTCGCGTTCTCGACGCTGACCACGCGAGCCATGGCTCCGAGCGCCGCTTTCGTCACCGAATAGGCCAGGGTGCCGGGCGTTCCTCGCCGTGCCAACACGGACGACAGGTATACGATCCGGCCCCACTTCGCCGCGCGCATGATCGGGAGCAGCGCCCGGGTGACGTACATCGCGCCGCTGAGATTGGTGGAAAGCGCCCGCTGCCAGTCGGCATCCGCGATCTTGTGCGCGGTGACGTCCGGCGACACGCCGGGCGTGTACACCAACACGGGGCGCTGCAGCCGGTCCTGTACGTCCGCTACGAACGCGTCGACCGCGGCCGGATCGGTGACATCGAGGGGGTGGTAGGCGGCCCCCTCCACCAGCGAGCCGGGGTCCGCGGTGTGATACGTGCCAAGCAGGGTGTGGTCCGCCGACAGGCTCCGCACGAGGTGCTGGCCGATGCCACCCGATGCCCCAAAGACCACGATGTCCGCCATCCAGTTTCCTTCCAGGTTCCTTCCAGTGTCCTTCCAGTTTCCTTCCAGTGCTCTTCCGGTGTCCTTCCAGTTTCCTTCCGGTGTCCTTCCAGTTTCCTTCCAGTGCCCTTCCAGGTTCCTTCCAGTGTCGTTCCAGTTTCCTTCCAGTGCCCTTCCGGTGTCCTTCCAGTGTCCTTCCAGTGTCCTTCCCTCATCCGGCAGGAGCGCGCTGCCGAAGCGAGCGCGGCGCCAGCCTACCGAACGCGGAGCTGGGCGTCGATCAGCAGCGCCCGGCGGCCTTGCGTCACCGCACGGTGTTAATTGTTGCTCCGCTTCTCGCCGCGAAAATCGACCGCGCGGTTGCCGGGATCTTGCGGGCCCTCGTGATCGTCGTCGTTCCAGTGCTGCGCTCGAAGCCTCTTCTTGTACTCGGCTCGATCTTAGCCGGGTGCCCCTTGTGCCGAATCAGAGGTACTTTGTCCGCACACCCGGATAGGCTGGCCGCGAAGGAATTCGCAGGGATGAGGAGTTTGTCGAATGAGCGCTGATTTGAAATCTCTGAATCTGCCGCCATCTTTGGAGCGGATGCTTGCCCGCTTCCCCAAAGTGCGGCCACCTCTGCCAGAGAAATACAAAGAGATCTACCTCCAGAATTTTCTCGCCCAGCGCACGGGGGGAAGTTTTCTGCTGAAGATTGTTACCGATCTCGAAGGCTGGAATCACCGGCAAGTGGTGCGTGAGGGACGCCCCGGCGGGCGCCTCCTCGAAATCGGCGCCGGCACCATCAATCACCTCCCCCTCGAGAAAGATTTTGAGAGCTATGACATCGTCGAACCGATGGAGGCGGCATTTCAGGGCAGCCACAACCTCGACAAGGTGCGCGCTGTTTATTCCGATATCGCAGCTGTACCGGCCGAAGAAACCTACGACCGCATTTTTTCGATCGGGGTATTGGAGCATGTGCCCGATTTGCCCAAGGCGATTGCGCTGACGGGCCTGCACCTCAAACAAGGTGGTCAGTTTCAGGCCACCATCCCCAGTGAAGGCGGCTTTGCCTGGGGGGCCGCTTGGCGCTGTACGACTAGCCCTTCTTTCAAATTACGCCACGGTCTCGATTACAAAGTGATCATGCGCCACGACCACCTCAACACCGCGACCGAAATCGAGGGAGTCATCCGTCACTTCTACAAACGAATCCGTAGGCGCCGTTTCCCCCTACCGCTGAAACATCTGAGTTTCTACACCTACCTCGCCGGTGAGGAACCGGATCGCCAAGCTTGTGAGGATTATTTGGCAGTGGTTGATTGATCTGCTCTTTATCCCCGAGCGACCGGGTCTGCTCGTGCAGTGGGTGGTTCGGCTGTTTCCGCTATCACGTAGCGCGGCCGTCCCTTCACTTCATCGTAGATCTTCGCGATGTACTCGCCGATGATGCCCAGTCCGATCATCAGCATGCTTCCGATAATCAAGAGCAATAAATTGACTGTCGTGAAGCCAGTAACGGCCTCGCCGCTGAACCACTGTACGAGCGAGTCGATGCCCAAAAACAGTGCAAAGCAAAGAAAAATCGCTCCCATCGCAGTAATGATGTGTACGGGTAGTGAAGAGAAGGACGTGATGCCGTTGATCGCCAGCCGGATCAGGCCAAGCGTCGACCACGCGGTCCTGCCTCCGGCCCGTGGTTCGACGTCGAACGGCAGCCGTTTGCGCTTGAAACCGAGCCAGGCCGACATACCACGAAAGAAGACACTGCGTTCGGGCATGCGGTTCCAGGCATCGAGAACCATGCGATCCATCAACTTGAAATCCGACGCGCCCCGAAGGTCGATACCGGAGAGAGCGCGCAGGAGGAAGTGATACACGCCCGCCTGTGTCCGATACGAAGCAGACTCCTCTCCGCGGCGTCGCTTGACCCCCTCGACGATGTCGAAACCCTCCTCCTCCCAGCAACGCACCATCTCGGGGATGAGCCGCGGTGGGTGCTGCAGGTCTCCGTCCATTACAATTACCGCATCTCCTCCGGCTCGTTCGAGACCGGCGCACAGCGCCAACTCCTTACCGAAGCGTCGGCTGAGGCGAATGGCGCGCACATCGCCGAACGCTTTCACCGACGACTGCAGGAGCTTCCACGTTCCATCGCTCGATCCATCGTCAATCAAAACGAACTCGTAGTCACCCTCGAACATCGCGAGCTCGCGGCGGATCGTCTCGAGAGTTCGCTCGAGATGCGGCTCCTCGTTGAGAAGCGGGATCACGATGGAAAGCTTCATGGATCGGGTGTTCTCCCTGGCGATCTCACGATCGGTGTAGAGACAGAAAGGATACGCGAAAAACCAGCAGGTGCCTCACCTGCCTCGAACGGATGCGGCAGCTCCGGAAATCTACGGCATGGCACGATAAGCGCCGCGGGCCCCATCGAAGCAGCGTATTTTCACGGTTCCGATTAGAAACCAGCAGCGCTCTCGGGCCAATGTTTGGACACCTTGACAGTCATCAATCAACAATCAAAACATCTCTACTGCCTGAATACCCAAAGATAACTAATGGCAAAATTTGTCGCCGGAACGATTGCCGCCGATCCAAACAGGCCCCACAGATAGCTCTGAGCCAAGCTCTCCGTAACGAAGTACATGATGCCCGTGTTCAAAACAAAACCGAGCATCAAAAGCACAAGAAATCTGAAGATCGTCGGTAGATGCTCGCTACTCGAATGAAAAACCCAGCGTCTGCTTACCAGATACGTATACAGCGCCAGTATCGAATAGCCAATGACGACGCTCAGTACGGGAGAGAAAGCCATTTTCTCGACGAGCAATGCCACGAACATGAAATAGCCAGCCGTTCCGCTACCTCCAACGATCAGATGCCGTACCACCCGCTGTTTCAGAGATATTTCTTCGGCTGGACCGCTATTCCACTGAGATCGTCGCGGATTGGCATTCATATCGAATATGAGATTTCCCAGTTTAGGTGACCCCGTTCGGGGCCGCGCTCCTACGACAGTGCGAGCATTCTTTCGATGGGGCGGAGTGCGGCCAGGCGGATGGGCTCGGGAACGGTCACTTCGGGCCCGAGATCGCGCAGACACAGGTAGAGCTTCTCGAGCGTGTTGAGCCGCATGTAGGGGCATCGATTGCACGCGCAGCTCTCGTCCATGCCGGGGGCCTGGATCAGCCGCTTGTCGGGCGCGCGCTGGCGGATCTGGTGAAAGACACCGTCCTCGGTCGCGATGATCAGCGTCTTTGCGGGCGACTCGACGGCGCGCTGGATGATCCCGGTCGTCGAGGCGATGAAGTCGCTCTGGGCGAGCACCGCGTCGTCACATTCGGGATGCGCGAGCACTTCCGCGCGCGGGTTTCGCAGCTTTAGCTGCGCGAGGCGCTTTGCGCTGAACTGCTCGTGGACCACGCAGGTGCCCTGCCAGATGATCAGCTCGGGGACACCTTCCTGCTGCGCGACCCAGCGCGCGAGATGCCTGTCCGGCGCAAAGATGATCGGACCCTCGCCGAGCGAGCGCGCCATCTTCACCGCGTTCGACGAAGTGCAGATCAAGTCGCTCAGCGCCTTCACTTCGGCGCTCGTATTGATGTAGCTGAGCACCGGCGGCCGGCCGTGCTCCTCGATGAACTCGCGAAACGCGTCGGGCGGGCAGCCATCGGCGAGCGAGCAACCCGCAGCCAGATCGGGAATGACGACGCTGCGCTCTGGGTTGAGGATCTTCGCGGTCTCGGCCATGAAGTGGACGCCACAGAAGGCGATCACGTCTCGCTCCACTTTCTTCGCGGCCTGCGCGAGCGCGAGTGAATCGCCCACGAAATCCGCGAGATCCTGAACTTCGGATTCCTGGTAGTAATGCGCGAGCAGCACGGCGTTGCGCTCGCGCTTGAGCTCCAGGATCGCCTCTTCGAGGTTTTCCGGAAAATCGTCGCCGATGGCGGCGCTGGCGCTCGGTTTCGTCAAAGCGTGGGGCATGCCAAACAGTACCGCTCGAGATCGTCGGTGGGTAGCCGTTGCGTTCGAGACCACCGACGGGAAGCCGCCGCGCTCGGGAGCGCCAGCAAAACGCGGCGCCAGCGCCGCCGACGCGAATCAGCCACTCACAGATCCCAGAAGAAGTCCTCGTTGCTCAGTTCGGTGTCTGGTTCCGGGCCTTTTCGCGGCTGGCCGGGCAGAACTTCGTCGCGGCCGCTCGCGATCCGCGCGACCAGCTCCTCGAGGTCCCGCGTCTCGTTCTCCCAGTAACTGGCGGTCCCGAAGTGCGGAAAGGCCGCGGGAAACGCCGCGTCCTCCCAGCGCCGCGCAATCCAGCCCGCGTAGAAGACGAATCGGAATGCGCGCAGCGGCTCGACGAGATTGAGCCACGCATTTTCGAAGGCGCGAAACTGCCGGTAGGCGTCGATCAGCAGCGAGCGCTGTCGGAGCCCCTCGGCGTCGCGCCCCGGTAACATCATCCAGACATCGTGGACCGCGGGGCCGATCACGAAGTCGTCGAAATCGAGAAAGAACCAGCCCGCGTCGCCGCACAGGATGTTTCCCGCGTGACAATCACCGTGAATGCGGTGGACGGGCACTCCCTGGCTTCGCTGCGTGTAGATCTCCGCGACTTCTTCGACACAGGCCCGAAAGCGCCTGCCGCACTCGGCCGGCAAAAATTCTCGATCCTCGAGAAATTCGAGCGGTGTGAGTGCGGAATTCCGGGCGTCGAGGCGCGCGCGGTGGGGCGCCTCGCCAGCGGCGCCAACGTTGTGGATCCGGGCCAGCAATCGACCGAGGATCTGGATCTGAGCGTCGGCGAGTTCTTCGGGCGAGCGCCCGCCGGTTCGAGGCCAGATCGCGAACTGGATGCCCTCGACTTCCCGCAGCGTTCCACCATCCGGGAATGAGATTGGCGCGCAGACCGGAATCTCCGCCCCGCGCAGGTCCGCGAGAAAGCGGTGCTCGTCGAGGATCGCCTCGCGCGTCCAGCGGCCCGGTCGGTAGAACTTGGCGACGATGTGGCGATCGTCTTCGAGACGCAGGTCGTAGACGCGATTTTCCAGACAGGTCAGCGGCGTGCAGTGACCGGTCGGCGCGAAACCGGCGTCTTCGACGGCTTTCAGCACGCGATCGGGCGTCAATTCGAGAAAGAAATCCGTCACGGCTGCCGATACTACTCAATTGGCGCCCGAAGATTGCTGCGCCCGGGTCGTTTCGTTAACATTCCCGGCTACTTGCGATTCAGGAGAAATACCCATGCCGGCTCCCGAAACGGCGAGACGAGATCGTCCGTGGGTATTTCGAACCTATTCGGGCCACTCGTCCGCGCGGGCCAGTAACGCGCTCTACCGGACCAATCTCGCCAAGGGCCAGACGGGCCTGTCGGTCGCCTTCGATCTGCCGACCCAGACCGGCTACGACTCGGACCACCCGCTCGCGCGCGGAGAAGTCGGCAAGGTCGGCGTTCCGATCTGTCACATCGACGACATGACGGCGTTGTTCCACGAGATCCCGCTCGAGAAGATGAACACGTCGATGACCATCAACGCGAATGCGGCGTGGCTGCTCGCGCTTTACGTGGCGGCCGCCGAGCGCACTGGAGTCGACCCCAAGCAGCTCACGGGAACGACACAAAACGACATCGTCAAGGAATATCTATCCCGCGGCACGTACATCTTCCCGCCGCAGGCGTCGCTGCGCTTGATCAGTGACATCGTGTCCTACAGCGTCGACTCGATTCCCCTGTGGAACCCGACCAACATCTGTTCCTACCACTTGCAGGAAGCGGGCGCGACGCCGGTTCAGGAAATCGCCTACGCGCTGGCCACCGCCATCGCCGTTCTCGATCTGGTGCGCGAGCGGGAAGACGTCCCCGCAGACGCGATACCGCGGATCGTCGGGCGCATTTCATTCTTTCTCAATGCAGGCATTCGATTCGTCGAGGAGATCTGCAAGGTCCGCGCGATGGCGGAACTCTGGGACGAGATCACGCGCGAGCGTTACGGCGTCGAGGATCCGAAGTTGCGCCGCTTTCGCTATGGGGTGCAGGTGAACAGTCTCGGACTCACGGAAGCCCAACCCGAGAACAACGTGATCCGCATCGTGCTCGAGTCACTCGGGGTGACCTTGTCGAAGAAGGCGCGCTGTCGCGCCTTGCAGCTGCCCGCCTGGAACGAGGCCCTCGGTCTGCCGCGCGCCTGGGACCAGCAGTGGTCGCTGAGGATCCAGCAGATCCTCGCGTTCGAGTCGGATCTGCTGGAGTACGCAGATCTCTTCGAGGGCTCGCACGTGATCGCAAACAAGACCCTAGAACTCCAGGAAGCTGCGCGCGCAGAGTTGGATACGGTGCTCGGGATGGGCGGAACCGTCGCGGCGATCGAGAACGCCTACATGAAGCAGCGCCTCGTCGAGTCGCAGACCGCCAGGGCTCGCGCGATCGAGAACGGCGACATCGCGGTCGTCGGCGTGAACCGATACACGACGACCGAACCCTCCCCGTTGACGCTCAGCGGACATTCCACGCTGAAGGTCGACGAATCGGCCGAGCGGGAGCAGATCGAACGCCTCGTCGCATTTCGGAACCAGAGAAATCGCGCGGACGTGGCCGCCGCAACGCAGAACCTCGAAGACGCACTGCGCGGCGGCGCAAACGTCATGCCCGCGTCGATCCGCGCCGCGCACGCGGGTGTGACCACGGGCGAATGGTCGGATGTGCTGCGCGGCCTGTTCGGCGAATACCGGGCTCCCACCGGCGTCGTCGCGAGCGTGGGAAGCGGCGGCAACGAAGCGACCGCGCGCGCGCGCGACCGCGTGCACGACCTCGCGGAAACGCTCGGGCGCCCGCTGAAGATCCTCATCGGAAAACCCGGCCTGGACGGCCACAGCAACGGCGCGGAGCAGATCGCCGTCAAGGCGCGGGATGTCGGCATGGAGGTCGTGTACGACGGCATCCGCCTCTCGCCGGACGAGATCGCCGCATCCGCGCGCGATGAAGGCGTCCACATCGTCGGACTTTCGATCCTCTCCGGTTCGCACGCCGTGCTGGTCGTCGACGTGCTCGATCGGCTGCGCGACGTCGGACTCGGCAGCCTGCCCGTCGTCGTGGGAGGGATCATTCCCGACGACGACGCCGACAAGCTGCGCAACGCGGGCGTGCGCCGCGTCTACACACCAAAAGATTTCGATCTGACCCGCATCATGAACGACATCGTCGATGTGGTCGAGGAGTGCAACCCTGCCGCGTGATCTCGCCCAGCGCTTGCTGGACCAGGACCGAGGCGCGGTACCCGAGGCGCTCAATCTTGCCGACGATCGCCGCGCAGACCGCCGCGCTGCGGCGCTGAAGCTCCTGGACGCGCTCGAGCCCGCCTTGCCCTTTCCCGGCGCGGCCCGAATCGGCATCACCGGCGCGCCCGGCGCCGGAAAATCGACGCTGCTCGACGCGCTGGTTCGCGAGTTGCGCGCGGGCGGTGAGACGCTGGCCATCGTCGCCGTCGACCCCTCGAGCCGAACCAGCGGCGGCGCCCTGCTCGGCGATCGGATTCGCGTCCGCTCGGCTGGCTCCGATCCCGGAGTCTTCATCCGATCGATGGCCGCCCGCGATCAACTCGGTGGCCTGGCCGAGAGCACCTGGTCCGCAGTGATCATCCTGGCTGCGGCTTTCGATCGGGTATTCGTGGAGACCGTCGGAGTCGGCCAGTCGGAGAGCGAGGTCGCGGCTCTCGTGGATACACTCGTTTACGTTGCAACGCCAGGCGCGGGAGACACGCTTCAGTTCATGAAGGCCGGAGTGCTCGAGTACCCGGACGTCTTCGCGGTCAACAAGGCCGACCTCGGAGCCGCGGCGACACGCACGGCCAGCGAACTGAAGAACACCCTCAGTCTCAGCGAGCAGAACGCTTCCGCAACTCCCGCGAAAGTCGTCCTCACTTCCGCTCGCGAAGGTACCGGGGTTCGCGAGCTTCTATCCGCGATCGACGCACACCGCCGGCAACTGATCGACGGCGACGCGCTGAGGGCACGCAGACTGCACGGCCGAGAGATCCTGCTGCTCGGCGCGCTCGAGCGGCGTTACGGCGCATTTGGCATCGAACAGCTCGGTGGCCGCCGCATGCTTCGCGAGCGCGTGCGCGAAGACGATCGAATTTCCGCATTCGCGCTGCTCAGCCGACTCGGATTCGAGATCGAAGAAGCGCTGCGAAAAGACCGCAGATGACGCCGCCTGAATCCATTCTGACGCTCTTCGAGACGGTTCGCGAAGCCTGCTCTTCGCGCGCGTGGTCGCGAGGTGTCGAACTCTCGCGCGCGGACAGCGCGACCGGCGAACGCGCCGATGTGAAGGAGATCGCGATCCGGGTCTCGACGCGCGGAGGACTCGTCTGCCCACTGGTCACCCTCTACCCCGCCGACGACGACTGGGATTGCGAGTGCGGAAGCCTCGAAAATCCCTGCGAACACGTCGCCGCTGCGGTGATCGCGCTGCGCAAGGCGCGGCAGGAAGGACTCCAGATGCCGACCAGCGGGAACGAACGCGGTCGCATCGGTTACCGGTTCAGTCGGCAGAAAGCCGGGCTGTCGATCGACCGGGTGGTCGTCGCGGGCGCGGATTCTCCGCCGCTTCGCGTCGCTCTGGCCTCGGTCGCATCTGGACGCGTAGACGGTCCCGAATTCCTCGCCACCGAAGCGGACCTCGCCGTCGAGCGGATACTCGGCTCGCGGGTGCACGGCCCGATCCCGCGCGGCCTGGTGGAGAAACTGCTGACAGCGCTCGAACACGCGACCGATGTGCTGCTCGAGGGCTGGCCGGTGCGCACGTCTTCGGAGCGCGTCGTCCCCCATGGCAGGGTCGTCGACGAGGGCGACGGCTTCCGCTTGTTCGTCGAGCGCGATCCGACGATCACCGAAGTCTTCCACAATGGCGTCGTGCTCTGCGGCGACACCCTGCGACCCGTCGGGGATACGAACCTCACCGGGCGCGAACTCGAGCACCTGACGCGCGGGCGCATCTTCGAAGCGGACGCCGTCTCCGAGTTGGTCACCGAGATTCTGCCCTCGCTGCGCGAGCGGATCCCCGTGACGGTGGAATCCAAGCGACTGCCTCGCACGGTTCACGAAGCCCCGCGCCTGATCCTCGACGTCGCGCGGGAAAAGGATGCTCTCGTCGTATTACCGATACTCGTGTATGGCGATCCGATCATTGCCCGGGTGGACGGAGGACACCTGAAGCTTCTGGGAAGCAGGGTTCCGCTGCGAAACGAAGCCGCGGAGCGACAACTGACGCGACGACTCCAAAACGAACTCGAGTTGGCTCCCGGGCGCAAACTTCGCCTTCGGGGACAAGAAGCCGTCGATTTCGCGAGCCGACTCGAGAGCTGGGATGGGGAAGTGCGCGGATCGGGACACGGCGATTTCTATCTCGCACCCGCCGTGAAGCCGCGCATCGAAATCAGCGAAGCCGGCTTCGACGTCTACTTCGAATCGTCGGAAGAGTCCGCGGTCGGCCCTTCTCGAGTCCGCAGCGCCGATGCGTCTCAGGTGCTCGCCGCCTGGCAGGCGGGCATTTCCCTCGTGCCGCTGCTGGGCGGGGGCGTGGCTCCCCTGCCTGAAGATTGGCTGAGCCGCTTCGGGGATCGAATCGCGGATCTGCTCGCGGCGCGAGACGCCTCGGGTGGGCTGCCGCGCTGCGCACTGCCGGATCTGGCTCGGCTCTGCGACGAGATCGACATCCCGCCGCCGCCGGCCGTCGAAGATCTGCGGAAGCGCATCGGCGTCGGCGACGCCCCGCGCGCGGCCGAATTGCCGGCGGACCTGACCGCCACGCTCCGGAGCTATCAGCGAACCGGAATCGACTGGTTGTGTGCTCTGCGCGACGCGAAACTCGGCGCGCTGCTCGCCGACGACATGGGATTGGGGAAGACCCTGCAGGCGCTGTGCGCGCTGCGCGGCCGCACGCTCGTGGTCGCGCCCACGAGCGTGCTTCACAACTGGGCCGACGAGATTGCGCGCTTTCGGCCGGGCCTGCGCTACGAGGTCTACCACGGCCCCGGGCGCAGATTGAATCTGAAGCAAGGCGTCACGCTTACCACGTACGCGATCTTGCGCATGGATGCCGACAAGCTCGAAGAGGAATACTGGGACACGCTGATTCTCGACGAGGCTCAGGCGATCAAGAATCCCGAAAGCAAGGTCACACAGGCCGCCTATCGACTTCGCGGCGAATTTCGCATGACGCTGAGTGGTACGCCGGTCGAAAACCGGCTCGATGAACTCTGGAGTCAATTCCACTTCATCAATCGCGGACTCCTCGGAACCCGACACAACTTCGAAGAGCGCTACGCAAGACCCATCGGGGCCGGGGATCCCGAAGTTGCCGCACGGCTTCGCGAGCGGATCCGCCCGTTCGTGCTCCGCCGCCTCAAACGCGAGGTCGCGCCGGAGTTGCCGCCGCGCACGGATGTCGTGCTGCACACGACGCTCAGCGAGCGCGAACGCAACATCTATGACGCGATCCGCGCGGCGGCGCTCTCGAACGTGGTCGCCCAGCTGTCGTCGGGTGCGAACGTCATGCAGGCGCTCGAAGTTCTGCTTCGCCTCCGCCAGGCAGCCTGCCACGCGGCACTCGTACCAGGCCAGGTCGCGGACTCGTCGTCGAAAATCGAGCTGTTGCTCGAATTTCTCGACGAAGTGCTCTCGGAGGGCCACAAGGCGCTCGTCTTTTCGCAGTGGACTTCGCTGCTCGACCTCGTGGAGCCCCATCTCGACACCGTCGGCATCTCGTTCACGCGTCTCGACGGGAACACGCGAGACCGCGCGGGCGTGGTGGCGCATTTCCAGAGTCCAGAGGGACCACCGGTGCTACTGGCCTCGCTCAAGGCCGGCGGCCTCGGGATCAATCTGACGGCCGCCGATCACGTGTTCATCCTCGACCCCTGGTGGAACCCGGCAGCCGAGGACCAGGCCGCCGATCGCGCGCATCGCATCGGCCAGGATCGTCCGGTCATGGTGTATCGACTCGTCGCGGAAGACACTGTCGAAGAGCGAATCCTCGCGCTGCAGGAAAAGAAGCGCGCGTTGAGCGAGGCGGCGCTGGGCGGCGCGACAGGCGCGCTCACCCGAGATGACCTGCTCGCACTGCTCGCCTGAACGCGGAGGTTTCGGATGAAATGGCTCAGGAGCGTCGCGTTCGCGCTGTTTCTCGCGCTGGTCGTGGGCTTCGCGATCGGCACAGCACTGCGATTGCGCGTCGAGCGAAGCGTCTACTACGTCGGCTCAGCGACCGCGACCCAGCCATTCGACATCGGCGACGCCCGCGCGTCGGTTCTCGACCCGCGCCATCACGAAGAGCAAATCGGAAAGGCGATTTAGCAAGCGCAGAGCCGCGGCGCTCAGCGGCTCTAGCCGATGCAGCGCAATCTGGCGGCGCTCGGCGCGACGGCAGACGGTGCGGGCGAGGTGAAACGCCGCTGCCGCGCGGGTCCCACCGGGCAGGATGAAGCGCTTCAAGGGTTCGAGCTCGCCTTCGAGATGATCGATGTGCGCTTCGAGCCTCTCAACGTCGGAGTCTTCGGGCTGCGGGATCGAAGCCTTGTCGCGGCGCTCGGCGTCCGGCGCAGCCAGGTAACCACCGAGGTCGAAGAGCAGGGATTGGATGTCCTGCACGATTTTGCAGAGATCGTCGTGGCTGCTCTCGGACGCGCACTGCCCGAGGCTCGCGTTGAGCTCGTCGAGCGTGCCGTACGCGTCCACGCGCGCGCAGTCCTTGGAAACGCGACCGCCGCCGAGCAGGTCGGTCTCGCCTCCATCTCCGCGCTTGGTGTAGATCTTCACGGCTGCTCGGCGCGCGTCAGCGCCAACTCCTGATCGATGAGTCGCTCGAGTTCCGGGTCAGACGCGAGTGAGTGTCGCTCCGGTCTTGCGACGGCGCGCGTCTGCCGGCGCAGGAATACGGCGACCACGACGCCTCCCGCGAGAAATGCGAGCACGGGAAACGCGTATGCGGTCAGTCCGAAACCGGTCGCGCGCGGAGCCGGGCGCAGCGCATCGCCGTAGCGCTCGAACAGTTCCGCTTCGACGTCGTCGCGGCTGCGCCCCGCGGCCTCCTGGACGACCAACCAGAGCCCGAGGCTCGCCGCTTGCGGACTGCTGCAATCCGCGAGCGTTCGCCCGGGGCAGAACGGACTCATCAGATCGTGCGAAAGCTCGTACGCCCAGCCCTCCGATGCTGCGACGACCTCGGCGTCCGCGGCTGTCGCGCCGAATGCGATCGCGGCGCCGATTCCCGCGAGGCCGAGAAGTTGCAGAACCATCTTCACCATGACTCTCCCTCCGGTCCCGGCCGCTGATAGGCGTCGACGCGCGCAACGAGTTGCTCGAGCGCTCGACCCGCAGCGGACTGCATCCCCGCGGCCTCGAGAAACGGGCGACCCCGATCGGCGGCCGCTGCGATCTCCGCGTCGAACGGAATCCTCGCGAGCAGCTCCAATCCGAGATCCTCTCCGATCTGCGCGTCGAGAGCCTCGCGAAACAGCGGCCCCTCCGCCCCGCATTTCGAACAGATCGAAGTGCCTAGGTTCTCCACCAGCCCGATCAGCGGAATTCCGGCCTCGCGTGCGCGGCGCACGGAGCGATCTACCGCGAGCAGTGCGACGGCGGTCGGGATCGCAACCGCGAGCGCGGCTGCGATCGGCGGAAGCCACTGGCCGAGCGCGGGCAGCCGGTCGGCGCCGGGCGCGAGGTCGATCACGAGAAAGTCGAGCGCACCCCAGTCCGTGCGACCGAGCAGATCCCCTAGCGCGGCCTGCTCGAGCGCGCTGCGCAGGCTCGCCGCTTCGCCCCCGGGGCCGTCCCAGTCCAGTGCCTGATTGCCCTGGAGGAAGAAATCCATGCTCTGGACGCGCATTCCGCGCGGCCCTGCGGCGGGCGCGAGCAGACCTTCGCCCGTGACCCGCACCGGTTGGCCGCGCAGGCCAAGCATCTTCGAAACCGAGGGGCCGTTGAGATCCGCGTCGAGCAATCCCACGCGACGGCCGAGCCGCGCGAGCCCGTAGGCGAGATTGACGGCCACGGCGCTCTTGCCGACGCCGCCCTTGCCGCTCATCACGACGACGATGCGGTCGACTTCGGCGAGCTGTTCGGCAACGCGCGCGCGAACCAGCTCGACGTCTTCGGCGAACTGCGAAGCTTCGATCTCAGGCACGGTTGGGATGAAACCTCCTCGCAGCGTCGCGAGACGCTCGGAATGCCGGATTGCCGCAGTGCCGGATTGCCGAATGTAGCCCAGGCGTGCGTCGCCCAGCCGCGCATTTCGAATCCTCGCAGCGCGCACGCCCAGCGATCAGATCCCCTACAATTCCGCGCACGCATGACGGAGCGCAGAGAAGTCAGCGCCGGGGGCATCGTCTACCGGCGGGTCGCGGGTCGAATCGAGGTTGCGATCGCCGAGCAGCGCGATCGCATCACGCGTCGCCTTACCACGCGACTCCCGAAGGGCAAGATCGACCCCGGCGAGAGTGCCGAGGACGCGGCGGTGCGCGAGGTGGCCGAAGAAGTCGGCCTGCGTTCGCGCGTGGTCGACTCGCTCGGCAGCGTCGAGTACGAATACGCGGAAGCTTCCGCGCGCATTCGAAAACAGGTGCAGTACTTCCTGATGGAGTGGCTGCCCGGCGAATCGCTCGCGATCGACGGCGAGATGGATAGGGTCTACTGGTTGGCGATCGACGAAGCGCAGCAGAAACTCAGCTTCGAAACAGAGCAGCGCGCGATGGGCTGGGCGCGCGAACGGCTCGAAGCCGAGCCGCACGGCGAATGTCGCGAGGAGTGATCGGGTGACGCAGATCTACAGCCACTCGCGTCTCGCGACCTTCGAGGATTGCCCAAAGCGATTCGAGTACCGCTACGTGCTCAAGATCCCGACCGACAGCGAGGGGATCGAGGCCTTCGTGGGAAAGCGCGTCCACGAAATTCTCGAGCGGCTCTACAAGGCCGCCCAACGCGACCAGGTGCCCGCGCTCGAAAAGGTCCTCTTCCGCTACAACCAGCTCTTCGAAGAGAATTACGACGCGCAGCGCGTGCGCGTCGTCCGCGAAGGAACACCGATCGAATTCTACCGGCAGACCGGCGAGCGCTGCATCACCGGTTACTACCGCCGCCACTATCCGTTCGACGGCGACGAGACCCTCGGGATCGAACAGCGGGTGACGTTTTCACTCGACGACAAGCGCGAATATCGCTTCCTCGGAATCATCGACCGACTCGTGCGCGCGCGAGATGGTGCGATCGAGATCCACGATTACAAGACGAGTAGTCGCGCGGCGACGCAAAAACAGGTCGACGAAGACCGCCAGCTCGCCCTCTACCAAATCGGACTCTCGGACCGCTTCCCGGATCGACCGATCCGCCTCGTCTGGCACTACCTCCAGCAGGACCGGAAACTCACCTCGACCCGCACGCCCGAACAGCTGCGCTACCTGAGCGAAGACACGATGAGCGTGGTCGACCGGATCCGGACGGAGACGGAATTCAAACCGAGGCGCAGCGCACTGTGCGACTGGTGCGAGTACAACGACCGCTGCCCGATCTACCCGAAAGAGCGCCTCGCGAACCGGGAGGCGACTACGCCCGATCCGGTCGTACGCGGAGAAGAGGATACACCGATCTCGGTCGTACACACGGAGTCGGATACACCGGATCCCGTCGTGCGCGGGGAGGGACAGCTTCCCCTATTCAATCCGAAATCACTCGCCGGTCCGCGCTAGCACCTCGAACCCGGAACGGGTTCGAGGTGCGCCGCAAGGGAAGCGAAGCTCCCCCCGCTAGCGCGGCACCCAGCCCTTCATCCGCATGCAGTCAATCATGTCGCCGCGGGTCGCCTGCATCGGCGAGCGGCTGCCGGGCGAGGGGATGGCCGCGCGATTCAGGCACTGGATTCGATCGGCCTTGAGCTGTTCGAGATCCGTGGGCGACTCGTCTGCGCGCCGCCATTCTTCCCGCGGCTGGCTCGTGGCCGCGCATGCGACCGCCAACACGAAGATCCCAACCACGAAGGTCCCAATCGCAATCGACACACGCATGCAGACCCCCCGTGCGAATCGGCAGAACGATACCGCACCGCCTTCCGATCGCGATGCCAGCTCTCGTTCGCACGCCGAACCGGCGATCGAGTCTGCGCGCGTTCGCGACTGCAGAGTGGAAGCGCGCGCAGGCGGCCGCTAGCTTCGGCGTCATGGCG
>CAZBSV010000034.1:0-55204 GCA_964494795.1 uncultured Spirochaetales bacterium
ACGCCCCCTGTTGACTAGGGGTTGTCGCGCATTCCGATGACTCGGGGTTGTCGCGGATCCCGATGACTAGGGGTTGTCGCGGATCCCGATGACTAGGGGTTGTCTCGGATCCCGATGACTAGGGGTTGTCGCGCATTCCGATGACTCGGGGTTGTCTCGGATCCCGATGCCTCGGGGTTGTCTCGGATCCCGACCGATAGATCTGTTGAGGAGCAGCTGAAGTGACCGTACTGCTGATCCTGGGGCGATTTCTCGCGATCGCGAGCGGTCTCGTGCTGTTCGCGTTCGGCGTCGCGGCACTCGGCGTCGCCTATCTGCCGGAAAACGAAATCGCGCGGGTGGCGGGTCGGCTCGCGGTCGGCATCGGAGCGGCAGTGCTCGGTCCATTCGGTCTGTCGAGCGATCCTCGCGAAATCATGGCAGGCATCCAATCGGGGCTCGCAATGCGCTTCGCGGCGGCGCCCGCCGGTCTCATCTTGCTCGTGGCGGCTTTGCTTCCCGGCAGCCCGCGGCTTTCGCAGAGCCAGATCGCCGAGGGCGGCGTGCTGTCGCCCGAGAGCGATTCGGGTGTTCTGCGCAAGGCGCGCAAGCATGCCGCCGCGCTCGCAAAGCGAGAGGGCGTTCTCGCCGCAGGCGAGTACTGCTTCGACAACGGATTGATGGCGGAAGCGGCGGACTATTTCATCCAGGCCGAGCAGTGGGTCCGAGCCGCGGAAATTCGCCACGACGAGGGTCAGTTCATCGAATCCGCCGAGTTCTACCTCAAGGCGGAGCGCTTCGACGCGGCCGGTCGGATCTTCGCCCAGCAGGACGAGAACGGCCGCGCGGGTGACGCGTACTTTCGCGCCGGCAACCTCGGCATCGCCGCCGAATTGTTCGAGAAAGCCGGCGAACAGCTGAAGGCCGCGGAGGCCTACAACCAGTCGGGTTACTCGCGCCAGGCCGCCCAGGCCTACGTGAAGTGCGGCAAGTGGGAGAAGGCGGCGGTCTGCCTCGAGCAGGCCATTCTCGAGGAGTCGAACAGCGGCCGCGGGGACGCTGTCCGAAGCGCGCCCGTGCAGAAACTCGTCCGGATGGCGGGCAATCTCTTCGAGCGAGCCGGACTCGACGAGCGCGCAGAGGCGGTATTCGTGCGCGGCGAGTGCTTCTCGGCCGCCGCGGAGATCGCGCTGCGCAAGGGCCGCGACGAGAAAGCAGTCGAGCTCTTCTTGCGCGCCAAGGACGCTCCGCGCGCGGCGGAAGTGATGAACCGGCTGGGGCAGCCCGAAGAAGCCGCGCGCGTGCTCGCCGAGCATCACCGCGAACTAGGTGACCACGAAGAGGCCGCGCGCTGCTTCGATCAAGCGGGCGAGTTGCTGACTGCGGGCGACATCTACCGCATGCTCGAAAAATTCGAACAGGCGGGAACGTGCTACGAGCGCTTCGGCGACTCCGCACAGGCCGCCGAAATGTTCGCGCTTGCGGGCGATCGCGATCGAGCCGCGGCGAGTTACGAAAAGGCGGGCCTCTACGCCGAGGCCGCCGAGTGCGCGTCCGAAATCGGCGACGCAGACAAGCAGGCCGACCTGCTCGCCCAGGCGGGTGAATACTTGCGGGCGGGCGACCTCCTGATCAAGGCCGATCGGATCGACGATGCGATCGCGGTCCTCCAGCAAGTGCCGCCGGATCACGCCGATCTCGCGGCGGCGTCGGCGAGGCTCGGCGAGATCTTCTTCAAGCGCGGCAAGCCCACGCTGGCGATCGTGAAGTTGCGCCAGGCGACCGATGGCGCGGACATCAGCCCCGCGAACGCGCAGGCGTTCTACGTCCTGGCGACCGCTCTCGAAGCCAACGGCGATCTCGGCGAGGCGGACACCCTCTACGAGCGCATCCTTTCCTTCGACTACAGCTTCAAAGACGTCCAGGAGCACCTGGATCGCACGCGCGCGAGCCTGAAGAAGAAGTCCGACGAAAGTCGGGCTGCCGAATCGCGGCCGATGACCCGGACCGCCGAGCAGGGCCGCTACAAGATCATCGGAAAGCTCGGCAAAGGCGGGATGGGAATCGTCTACAAGGCCACCGACACCGTCCTGGATCGAATCGTCGCATTCAAGGTGCTGCCCGACGCGCTCAAGGAGAATCCGCAGGCGCTCAAGAACTTCCTGCGCGAAGCCAAGAGCGCCGCCAAGCTCAATCACCCGGGAATCGTCACCGTCTTCGATGCCGGTGAACAGGACGGCGAGTTCTACATCGCGATGGAATACGTCGATGGCAACACGCTGAAAGACATCATCAAGCACCGGGGGAAGATCTCCCCGGGAGGCATCATCCACGTGCTGACGCAGATGTGCGAAGCGCTTGGCTATGCGCACGAGCAGAAGGTCGTCCACCGCGACATCAAGAATGCAAACACGATGTGGACCCGCGACCGGAAGGCCAAGATCATGGATTTTGGCCTCGCGAGGGCGATCGAAGAAGTCCGAAATCACACCACCGTCGTGTCGGGAACGCCGTACTACATGAGCCCGGAGCAGACGCTCGGAAAGAACGTCGATCATCGCACGGACATCTACTCGCTAGGAGTATCCGTGTTCGAACTCGCCACCGGAACCTTGCCCTTCCGGGAGGGGAATCTTCCGTATCACCACGTCCACACGCCGCCGCCCGATCCTCGAGAATTCAGCGCGGATCTGCCGCCTCTGATCGTCAACATCATCGCGCGCTGTCTCGAGAAGGACCCCGCGAACCGCTACCAGTCGGCACTCGACATCGCAAAGGAACTCAAGGCGGCGCTGCAGAGTGGTGGCGAAGTCGCCTGAACGGCGAAGTCGGCAGATCTCGGGCTGGATCAGTCGAGCACTTCGAGCTCGGCGGCAAGCGCGTTGGCCGCAGATCGATTCAAGAACTCGACGCCCATGCCGGTTGCGCCGGTGGCGCCATGCCGGATCCCCTTCGACCAGACCACCCGCCCTTCGATCTCGTGCTGGGCACCCATCTCCGACAATTGAAAGCGCAGCTTGAGCAGGGATCCCGCGCTGGGCGGCGCATCGCTTTCGATGAATAGGCCACCAGCACCGAGGGTGGTGGCTCTCTCGCAACGCACGCCAGTGTCTGAAAGATATTCCACCAGGATGCGAACCGTGCGCCGGCGATAGCGTCGCTTGGGTTGGCTTTGCAATCCGCTCATCTGCGGCTCCTCGGATTCGCGCGCGCTGCCAGCACGCGCGGCGTCACAGTTGACGCAGCCACGACCGGATTGCCTGCTGCAGCAGAGCCCGGGCCGCCGGCCTTTCGGTCACCCAGGCCGTCAGGTCGGCGCCCTCGGAGATCTTCTCGGCGCGGTGATTCGATGTGTCGCGCGACAGCGCAACCAGGGCCGTGCGAAGATCGATCCCGACCTCGTCGACGGCGCTCGCGGCCGCGAGCGCTCGAACCTCCGCGCGCCAGGCGTCGAAGTCGATCCGGTCGATATCGCGGATCGATGCGTCTTTGATCTGGTGCCGGAGTTTTCGGCGCAGTCGACGCTTGATGGCGGATGAAACCGCATTGACGACGCGGCCATCACCGTGGGTGCGCTCGAGGTCCAGCGCAAGCGCCGCGATCAGCGCCACCACGTGGCCGAGTTCCGCCGTGGCGAGGGGGAGCAGGGCAGGTGCGGTGAGGCGACCTTCTGCGGCAACCGCTGCGGCGTGGAAGGCCGCAATCGGATCGGCAGGCCTTTCGCCCGCATCCGGGTTCTGTGTGCCCAGCGCCATCGCGAGTTCGTCCGCCGACTCATTGACCATCTTGCGCAGATCTTCCCAGAGCGGTGTTGAGAGCTCGCCATTTCCGCAGTAGCGCGGCGCGATCACGGAACCATCGCCGGCGCCTTCTCGATCCAGCGGCGATCCGATGCCGAGCGCGCGCAAGATGCCCTGGCCCGTTGCGACGGCCTGTCGATTTCCACGCTCACGCGCAACCCGAAGCAGCGTGCGGAGCGAGCCGACGTGGCACGGGTCGGCGCTCAACACCCATTCGTGATGCGTGAGCGCCTCTCTCCAATCGGCGGGGCTATGGCTCAAGAACTCGGCGAGAGAGGCGTGCATGTCGATGCGGTCCGGGTTGAGGAGGACGCCCTGGCGGTAGGCGGTGATCGCGCCTTCCGGGTCTTCCAATGGGCCGGCCAGCAGGCGACCGAGTTGTTGGAGTACTTCCGACAGCCCCTCGCGATCGTTCCCGCGGTGTTCTCGGTGGAAGGCTCTCAGCGCGTCGGCCGCGGCCTGCCATTTGCCCAGGCCGCGCAACAGACGAGCCCGCGACACCGCGGCCTCCACGCAGTTCGGATCTGCGCTCGCGGCGATCCGGAACGCTTCTGCAGCCTCGTCTTTTTGATCGAGCTGCTCCAGCGCGCGCCCCTGGATGAGCGACAACACCGGACTCGATGTCGCGCGCTCGACGCCGCTGATCGCCATCGATGCGACCTGCAGTGCGTCGTCTGCGCGCTCGGATTTCCACAAGAGCGCCGCCAGCGCCTCCCAGGCGCGAAGCTGGCTCGGATCCGCCTCGAGAACTTCGCGCAGGTGGGCTTCCGCAGACGCGATGCGATTGGCGTCGCGCAATTCCCATTCCGCGGCGCGCAGCAGCCGGTCGGCGCGCTGGGAGTGCTCGGTCGCAATATCCGCCCAGCGCCCGAGGCAAGCGATGACCTGGTCGACGGCTTTGCGCGTCTCCCAGATTTCGACCAGCGCCCGGTGGGCGTCATCCAAATGCGGATCTTCCCGAAGCGCGGCCTCCAGTGTCTCGACGGCTGCCTCGTTTTCCCCCGCCTTCCACTGCGCGCGTCCGATCACCGCGAGTTGGATCGCCCGTTCGGGGTTGGGGCCTTCGACGCAGAGCCGCGCCTCGAAGATGGCTCTCGCAGCCGCGAGATTGCCCTGTGCGGCGAGCGCTTCGCCGTAGCGGGCGAGGATTTCCGGATCTTCGGGCGAGAGTTCGCGCGCCGCCGCAAGGCAGCGCGCCGCGACATCCGGATGCTCGAGCTCGCGCGCTGCGCGGCCGCCCGCAAGCGCGGCAGCCAGCAGATGATCGCGCGTCAGTCGGCTCTCGCTCGGGGCGAGATTCAGCGTTCGCTCCGCGGCCGACTCGGCTTCGGCGAATTCGCCGAGTTCACACGCAATTTGGGCGAGCTGCGCGTGACCGTCGGCGGCGCCCGGGTCGCGACCCAGCGCTTCGCGAATTCGCTCTGCGGCTCCTTCCAGCGACGACGCCTGCAGCAGCTCCGCGGCTCGGAGTAGTCGCACGCAACCCTCCTGGTCGTTGGAGAGCCGCGCCGCGCCGCCGAGCGCGTCTGCGGCACCGATCGCGTCGCCGAGCTGCTCGCGCAGTCGCGCGGCGGTGTCCCAGGCAGCGCGGTGCTCAGCATCCAGTTCGAGCGCGCGATCGATCCGCACTCGCGCTGCGTCGGTCCGGCCGAGTGCCTCGAGAACCTCTGCGAGCCGCACGTGGTCGCTGCAGGTCGCCTGCGCGAGCGGGTTGTCGCACCAGCGTTCGAAGGTCTGGACAAAGGTTTCCCGCTTGCCCGCGCGCTCGTAGAGGAGAGCGAGTTCGCGCAGCGCGGCCGGCGGAAGCTCGGCCAGGCTGGCCGCGTACTCGTAGTTGCGAATCGAACGCTCGATCTCGTCGGTGCGGCCGCGCGCGATGTCAGCCGCGCGGATCGAGGCCTGGTAGCGTCGCTCCGGCGCGTCGCCCCCGAGCATTTCGACTTCGCTCTCGTAGAGATCGAGTGCCCCGTGCCAATCTTCCATCGTCTCGAGCAAATCCTGGAGCGATCTCAGTGAATTGAAGTCCTGCGGATCGGCCTCGAGGGCAGCGGCGTAGGATCGACTCGCGCGCGTCGTCGAGTGCAGGCGTCGCCAGCAGATGTCGCCGAGGCGGCGCAGCAGTGCGGCGCGGTTCGAGGCAGTCGCGGGTGCGACGTGCTCGAGTTCGTGCTCGAGGGTCTGGGCTACGTCCGCCCAGCGCCCGATGCGCTCGAGGTTGCTGCGCAGGGCCCGCAGCGCGGGCACGCAGAGCGGGTCCCGATCGAGAACCTCGCGGTAGGCGTCCGCTGCGGCGGCGGGCAGGTGCAGCCGCTCGGCGCGCAGTCGACCCAGCTTGAGCCATCCCTCCGGATCGTCGCCATGGCGCTTGAGGTGTGCGCCGAGTCGGGTTTCCAATTCGAGCCAGTTTCCCTGAATTTCGAGCAGTCGCAGCAGCGCGTTGTCTTTTGCCTTCGTCGAGCCGTCCTGCGCGTGTCGGTATTCGCCGCTGTCCACCAAGGCGCGCAGGTGGCGCAGCGCAGCATCCGGTCGCCCGAGTTCCCGCTCGTAGACGCGCGCGAGGTCCCGACGGAGTTCGAGTCGGCGGTCGTCGAACACGCGCGCCTCGGGATCGAGGGCCTTCAATTCTTCCTCTGCGCAGCTCGCCCAGGAACTCAGGTCGTGCGACCTGCGCAGTGCGCTTCCGAGTTCGCGCAAGAGTTCCGCGTGCTTCGGCGTCCCCGCTCGCGCCTCCGTGATTGCCGAGAGCAGGCGCGCCGCGGCGCGCTTCGGCTCGGCGAGCGATTCTGCATACAGCGCGGCGAGTTGCTGCAAGAGGGCGATCCGATCGTCGCCAGCCGCGATCGCTGCACGGCGTTCCAGCACCGCCACCCGCTCGCGGTCGCGACCGAGTTTCTCGTACAAAGAACTGAGTTTCGCCAGGATCTCCGGCTCGTCTGGCGCGACGCGCCTCGCATCTTCGAGGGCCGCGGCTGCGCGGCCGTCGAGCCCCAGCGGTTGCTCGAAGATCTGCGCGCGCTCCAGGTGAAATTTTCGCAGCTGCTGCGGATCGCCTGTAGCGTCGATCTGGGACTGCAACGCGTGTAGGGTCGCTTCGTGTCGGCCTGCGCGGCGGTGGACGTCGGTGATCCGGTCCAGGATCGCGGGGTCGTTCGGGCACTCGGCGCGCAAGCGTTCGAGCCAGGGCAGGATCGCAGCGGGGCCGAGCTGCGCGTGCGCGATCGCGACCGCTTCTTCGTACAGTTTGGCGCGACGACCCGGCTCCCGCGCACTGGCCTGGCGAAACACGCAGTCCAGCACCGCCTCCCATTGTCCCTGGGAGGTGAGCAGGGCGCGCAGCTGATCGAGGGCCCCGCGCTGATCCGGATCCAGCATCAAGGCTTCGCGCAGATCGCTGACCGCTTCGTCGGGTCGCTGCAGGCTCTTGCCGAGCAGTCGCGCGCGCCGCACGAGCCGGGCCGCGCGGGTTGCCGGCGACCCGGGTTGCGAGAGTTGCGTGTTCAGCAACTCGAGCAGGATTTCGCCGCTCGAAGCATCGGCGGACTCTCGCTGAAGCTCCTCGGCGATCTCGATCGCTTTGTCGAGCGATTCGCTCTGATCGGGGTCGATCTGCAGGATGCGCTGAATGTGGGCGAGCGCCTCGAATCTGCGCTCTTGCATCTCGGCGAGCAGCTGCGCGAGTTCGATCCGAATCGGGATCTCGTCGCGGCCGGCGAGCTGCGACAGCTCGACTTCGAGCAGTCGGATCAGCGGTTCGCGCTCGCCGAGTCGCCGGTAGATCCCGCGCAGCGCCGCTTGCGCGTCGCGGTCCTCCGGGCGATCCGTGAGCGCATCGCGATAGGCTTCTGCCGCAGCCTCGTCTCGTTCCGCCGCGCACAGCGCCGCACCGAGCCGCACGAACCAGCCGGCCCGCTCCGAGCCGTCCGCGCACTCGCCGGCTGCGCTTCGGCACAGCTCGATCAGATCCTCGTTTCGGGCCGCGCGTTGATAGAGATCCGCGAGCGGCTCGGCGATGACGGGCTGCGGGCCGATGTCGTCGAGCGCCGGTGCGAGCGCGTCGATCGCGCCGGCCACGTCGTCGAGCTGATTCGCGCGCAAGCCCGCGATCTGGAGTCGCAGGGATGTCCGCAGCGACGGGTCGTCGCCATCGCTCTCGGCGCGCTGTTCGAGGGCTTCGAGTCGCGCGGCGAGCAATCGGACCACCGCGCCGAAGTTTCCCTTGCGCTTGTATTGCTCGATCAGGAAGTCAGCAGCCCGCGAGTGGGTCGAGTCCAACTCGAGAACGCGTCGATAGTGTTCCTGCGCGCGGTTGCGGTCGTCCAGCGATTCGACGCACAGCTGCGCGGCGCGGCCGCGCAGCGCGAGTTCCCGGTCGGGGCCGGGGCCGGTCGCGATCTCGGCTTCGAGCGCGGTGACCACGTCTTCGAGTCGCCCTTCTGCGACGTAGAGCTCTGCGAGCATTTGCCACAGGTCCGCTCGCTCGGGTGCAATCGTTGTCGCGGTCTCCAGCTGATCGATCGCGCGCGGCGCGTTTCGCAGTCGGTCCCGGTAGAGCCTTCCGAGTCGTTCGATGGTCGCGAGATCGTCTTCAGCGGGCTCGGCGCCGAGCGTCGACTCGAGGTGTCTGCACAATCCGTCCCAATCCTGCGTTCGCTCGAGCAGGGCCGCGAGGCGTTCGGACGCCTTGCGGCGGAACGTGCGGTTGATTCCCGACTCGCTCAGCTGCCGATAGAGTTCGATGGCTTCGCCAGCGCGATCGAGGCTCTCTTCGAGCAGCACCGCTCGTTCGAAACCGCAGCGGTCGCGCACCGCGGTGTCCGAAGTCGACGCCATCTGCTCGCCGAGAAATTTCGCGAGGCCCGCTGGATTTCCGGCGGCGCGAAGCGCCTGCTCGAGCCCAGTGCGGGCAGGCTCGGAATTCGGATCGACGTCGTAGACCGCCCGGTAGGCGCCGGCCGCTTCTTCGAAGCGGTCGAGCCGTTCGAGCAGTACGTCGGCCCGCTGAAGCTGCAGGGTCTGGGTGGTCGGCGCGTGCGGGTCGAGGCCGGCGATCCTCTCCGCGAGTCGGTCCGCGAGCGCATCGAACATTCCCGCCCGTTCGAACAGCGCCTCGAGCCGCGCGTCGACATCGCGCGGAGCATCGGGCTCGACTGCGAGCTGGCGCAGCACCTCGATCGCGCCGCGCAGATCGCCGAGCCGATCGGCGAGCAGCGATGCGAGATCGTCGAGGCACGCGGATCGCTGCGGACCTGCAAGCAGCCCTGCGAGACGACTCCGCACGACCGCGAGTTCTGCGAGTCGCCCCGCTGCCGAGAGTTGGTCGGCGAGCGCTTCGAGCGTGAGTTCGTTGTCGGGATCCGCAGCGGCTGCGGCCTGGAAGGCGGCGATCGACTGTTCGGCCCGACCGCGGTCGGCGTGCAAGCCGCCGAGCCGTCGCTGCACTTCTGCTGCTTCGCCTTCGGCGACCAGCGATGCGAGGCGCTCGAGATCTGCGACGAGTTCGGCGTCGTGGCCGAGCGCTTCACGCAATCGCGCCGAAGTCGCGAAGGCCTGCCGATCGCTCGGGCAGGCATCGATCCAGCGCTCGACCCAGCGCAGCGCTGCTTCGGGTTCGCCGCGCGACTCGAGGCGCGGCACCAATTCGCTCACGAGAAACGCAACCCGTTGTCCGTTGAGCGCGATCGCAGCTTCCGCCTCGTAGGCGCGAATCACCGTGTCTTCGTCACCCGTCTTGGCTGCGAGGTGTTGCAGGCCGCGCAGGGCGGTCACCGAATCGGGTTCCATCGCGAGCACCGACTCGAGTACCTGGGTGGCCTGTTCCGGCGCATCGAAGTGATCGGTCAGCAGGACCGCGAGAGAGCAGAGATGGCCCGCTCGCTCATCAGGGAGCGCGTGCCCCCCGGCGAACTCGAGGAAGGAGCGCAGAGCCACCCAATCCTCGGTCTTGCGATACAACCGCTCGAGCGCGGCCGCCGCTCCCGGCGTCGAACGCTCTGCTTCGAACGCGCGCCGGTAGGCGCTGCAAGCCGCCTCGACATCGTCGAGACGTCGCTCCCAGAGCCCACCGAGTTCGGCGAGCAGCATCCCGCGTGTCGCGCCGTCCATGTTCGGTGTCGACGCCCGCTGCTCGAGGACTTCCACCAGCTCTTCGTCGCGGCCGAGGCTCGTGAGGATCTCGCTGAAGGCTTCGGCAACCAGCTCGTTGTCGGGGTCGAACTCGAACGCGAGTGCGAGATTTTGGTAGGCGCGGTTGGTGTCCGCGCGCTCCGAGTAGATCGTCGCGAGCTCGAGCAAAACCGAGACGGGTGTCGGGCCGCGAGTCAGATCTGCAATGCGCTCCAGGTTTTGCAGCAGCGCATCGTCGTCGCCCTCGTGGCGCGCGAGATCGGCGAGCGCTGCGAAGCACTTGCGGTTGTTGGGAGCGAGCGCGGCCGCGCGGCCGAGCCACAGCCGGGCGGCACTCGAATTGGCCAGGTGCATCCAATGCAGTTCGCCCGTCTCGAGCGCGATGTTGGCCTTGCGCTCCGATTCGGTCGTCAGCTCGAATCGGCGCTCTTGCAGGTCGGCGACGAGCGGCCAGTTCTCGTCTGCGGTCGTCTGGCTGGCGACGGCCTCGAGAGCCGAGAGATTGTTCGGATCGTCGGTGAGCGCGCGGCGGTAAAGTTCGCTCGCGAGAGCGACGTCGCGCAGCGAATCTTCTGCGAGCTGCGCGCGGGCCACGAGCGCGATTGCGCGAGCCGGCCCGCGCAGCCGCTCGATGACCCGATCCCACGCGTCAGCCGCGCGAGCGATCTGTCCGGCAGCAGCGAACGCGCGGGCGGATCCCTCGAGCGCGTCGATCTGGTTTGGATCCTCGTCGAGCGCGCGCTTGAACATCGCGATGGCCTGACCGCGATCGCCGAGATGCTCGAGCCAGATCACACCCATCTCGGCGAGCAGGTTCGCGCGCTCTTCGGGTCGCAGCGGCAGCGCGGCTTCGACTTCTCCGATCTGAACCGCGACTTCCCACTGATCCTGGCCCGAGTGAAGTTTTCGCAGCCGCGTCAGCGCGGGTCGATACTGCGCGTCGATCTGCAGCGCCCGGCGGTAGCACGCGATCGCGCGATCGGGGTCGTTTCGACGCTCGTGGTGGACCTGTCCGATGCGGCAGTGGATCGCGGCCTGCTCGCGCGGCTGCTTGGCGATGCTTTCGGCGTCGAGTCGACGCTCGTAGACTTCGATGACTCCGCCCCAATCGCCCGCGAGGAAAAGCTCTTGTTCCAATGTCTGAAAAGCCTGCGCGTCGTTCGGATCCGCGAGGAAGCGTTCGCGCTGGCGATCGAGCAGGGGCGTCAAGGTCTCTCCTCGCGGATCTGATGGGACGATTCCCCGGGGCTCATCGACTGCCGCGGGCCGCATCTTGACGGAATTCGCTTGCAGCCCAGGTCCGGTTTAATTAGATTTTTCGAGGCCTTAGCAACGCTCGACGCAGCCCCGGGCAAGCTCGGAAGATGCCTGATACCGGTTTGTGGAGCCTTTGGGGTGCGCGCCAAGCAGCCGCGGGATCTCGAGCGTCGGCCCCGTCAGGGGCCGAGGCCGTGGGCGGTCAGCAGCTCCGTAGGTCAGAAGGTCAGAAGATCGGAAG
The DNA here is from genome assembly GCA_964494795.1 of uncultured Spirochaetales bacterium. GTDB lineage: Bacteria > Myxococcota_A > UBA9160 > UBA9160 > SMWR01 > JACZVU01. The sequence continues at coordinate 11,401 of CAZBSV010000034.1, forward strand.
GTCGGAACGCCGGAACGTCGGAAGGTCGGAACGTCGGAACGTCGGATGGTCAGATGGTTAGAAGGTCGAATGAAGGGTCGGAAGGTCCAGAGCGGATGACTGAGGCGGATGACTGAGGCGGATGACTGAAGGCATCTGGCAGACCGGCGGCGCGGAAGCCGCCCCGATACGCGCCGAGGGCGAGGTGGTTCGCAACGTTCGCGAGGGCGCTGCGAGCTGGCGTCTGGTGCTTCGCGTGCCCGAGTGGCCGGGCTTCCGGCCGGGCCAGTTTGCGATGCTCTCGGCCGGCGCGCGCCAGGGAGCGCGCCGCACGGACCCCCTGCTGCCTCGGCCGATGGCCGTCTACCGGGTCGAGACCCACGGCGGCCAAAGCGACGTCGAAATTCTCTACAAGTGTGTGGGTCGCGGAACCGCGCTGCTCGCCGAGGCGCTGCCCGGGCAGCGCGTCGCGATCGTCGGGCCGCTGGGAAGGGCGTTTCCGGCACCGCGATCCGGCGAGCGGTTGACCGTCGTCGCGGGCGGGACCGGAATCGCGTCGGTCTACGAACTCGTGGCTCGCCTGAAGGGCTCGCATTTCGTCGAAGTGCTCTTCGGCGCGCGCACGGCGAGCGATCTGATGGCCGTCGAAGATTTCGAGGCGCTGGGAGTCCCGCTTCGGGTGGCTACCGAAGACGGCAGCCGAGGAGTTCGCGGCCGTGTCACGCAGCTGCTCGATTCCGTGCTCGAGGCGGCTGCCGGTCGTGGCGATTCGAAGCGGCGCGGGCAGCGCATCTACGTCTGCGGTCCCAGCGCGATGATGCGCCGCTGTGCGGAACTCGCGTCGCGGCACGACGTGCCTTGCGTCGCCGCGCTCGAAAACGCGATGGCCTGCGGATTTGGCGTCTGCCTCGGCTGTGCGGCTCCTCTCGTCCGAGGAGGATACGCGCTCGTGTGTCGAGATGGCCCCGCATTCGATGCAGCCACGATCGACTGGGAACGGCTTCCGTGACGGCGCGGAAGGATGTGGACACGTCGGTCGACCTCGGCGGGATCGCTCTGCGAAATCCGGTTCTGACCGCATCCGGAACCTTCGGCTACGGCACCGAATTCGCTCCCTTTCTCGACTTGCGCCGACTCGGCGGTTTCGTGGCGAAGAGTCTGACCCTCGAGCCGAGGATCGGGAATCCGCCGCCGCGCATTGCAGAAGCACCGTCGGGAATGCTCAATGCCATCAGCCTCGAGAACGTGGGCGTCGACGCTTTCATCGATGAAAAACTCCCCGCAATTCCGGAAGGTGTAACGGTCATCGCGAGCGTGTTCGAAACCGACATCGATCGCTACGCGGAAGTCTGCAAGCGGCTCACGGGCGTTCCGCGAATCGCTGGCCTCGAAGTCAACGCCTCGTGTCCTCACGTGAAGAGCGGCGGCATCGAATTCGGTCAGGACCCGGCTGTCCTCGCCCGACTCGTGCGCACCACCCGGCAGGCGACGACGCTGCCGATGCTGGTGAAGCTCTCTCCCAACGTGACGCACATCGCCGAGATGGCGCGAGTCTGCGAAGGCGAGGGCGCCAGCGGAATCTCGCTGATCAATGCCGTCCAGGCCCTCGAGGTGGATCCGGAGACGCGCCGGCCGCTGCTGTCGAACGGGCTCGGGGGACTCTCGGGCCCCGCGATCCGGCCGATCGCGCTGCGGATGGTCTGGCAGGCCGCCCAGGCCGTGTCGATCCCGATTTGTGGAATCGGCGGGATCGAAACCGCCGCAGATGCGGTGAAATTCCTGCTGTGTGGCGCGACCGCGGTCCAGGTGGGCACGAGCAACTACCTGCAGCCTTCGATTGCTGGCGACGTGGCGGATGGGATCGTCGACTACGCGCAGCGACACGGGTTCGCGCGCGTCCGGGACCTGATCGGCGCGCTCGAGTGGCCGGCGCGCTGAAAGGTCGATTGCCTCGATCGGGTTATTTGGTTACGTTCCGCGGGCTTACGCGAGCAGCGGTGGGTTGTGTTAGCCCCATTCGAACGGTCTTCGAATGCGCCTCGAGCGCACTTCGATCGCTCGATGATGGGACGACCGCCGCTCGATCGCGTGGCCGCTCGAGCGAGTGACCGCCCCAGCGCGCTCGATGTACGGGGCCCGTGACGCTGGCGTTCAGCCGATCGGCGCGATTCAGTGATGGTGTGTCGTCGAGCGTGTCGTCGAGTGTGTCGTCGAGCGTGTCGTCGAGTGTGTCGTCGAGTGTGTCGTCGAAAGTGGGCTGTAGGTCCGCTTTTTTTGTTTGTGGAAGCGCAAATCGTGTATCGGGACATCCCGGAGGAGTTGCGGGTTTTGATCGAACCGGTCGTTGCCGAGGCGGGTTTCGAACTCGTGGACGTGCAGCTCGCGCGCGGGGGGAGACCGTGGTCGCTGCGGGTCACGATCGATACGCCGCAGTGCGACGGTCGGGTCTCCATCGACAGCTGTGCGGCGATTTCGCGCGAACTCGGTTCGCAGCTCGACGCCGCGGATGCGATCGAGGCGGGCTACCGCTTGGAGGTATCCTCGCCCGGACTCGACCGCCCGCTGACGCGGGAAAGAGACTTCGCGTCCGCTTGCGGTCGCGAGGTGCGCGTCGAGACTCGGCGGCCGATTGCGGGCAGGAGGCGATTTCGAGGTGTGCTGCTGCGCTTCGAGCGGGATGTCGCCGCGATCGAAGTGGACGGAAGCGAGGTGGAAATTTCCTTCGCGGACGTGTCGAAGGCAAACACGGTCTACCAGTTCAGCCGAGCCGACTTCGTCGGACGCGCGGGCTGAAACCGGGAACCAAGGGGTCGAACAATGGCAGAAGGGCTCGGTCTGAAGCGAGAGATTGACCAAATCGCCAGGGACAAGGGGATCAACGCCGCCGAGATCATCGGCGCGCTCGAAGAGGCGATGAAGCAAGCCGCCCGGCGCGAACACGGTCAAGACATCGAGATTGACGCCAAGTACAACGAGGATCTTGGAGAGATCGAACTCTTCGAGTTTCGCGATGTCGTCGAAACCGTGACCGACAAGAATTCGCAGATCGGCATTGCCCGCGCGCGCGAGTTCGACCCTCAGGCGGAGATCGGAGACGAGATCGGTGTCAAGATGGATACGGCCGGTTTCGGGCGGATCCTCGCGCAGACCGCGAAGCAAGTGATCATCCAGCGCATCCGCGAAGCCGAGCGCGAGAACGTCTTCGAAGAATACAAAGACCGCAAGGGCGAGATCGTCAACGGGATCGTCCGCCGGTTCGAAAAGGGTTCGATCATCGTCGATCTCGGGCGAACCGAAGCCGTGTTGCCTCCCAAGGAGCAGGTGCCGCGCGAGAACTATCGGCCGAATGACCGCCTGCGCGCATACGTGATCGACGTCAACAAGGCGGCGAAGGGTTCGCAGATCATCCTCTCCCGCACCTGCATCGAGCTCCTGACCAAGCTCTTCGAGCAGGAAGTTCCCGAGATGTACGAGGGCATCGTGCGGATCGAGTCCGCCGCGCGAGAGCCGGGTGGTCGCTCGAAGATCGCGGTCGTGTCGCGGGACAGCGACGTCGATCCCGTCGGCGCTTGCGTGGGGATGAAGGGTAGTCGCGTCCAGGCCGTGGTTCAGGAGTTGCGCGGCGAGCGAATCGACATCGTCCCCTTTAGCACCGACCCCGCGCGCTACGTATGTTCGGCGCTCTCGCCCGCCCAGGTATCGAAAGTCATCATCGACGATGAGGAGCGCTCGATGGACGTCATCGTTCCCGACGACCAGCTCTCGCTCGCGATTGGTCGCAAGGGCCAGAACGTTCGCCTCGCGGTTCAGCTCACGGGTTGGCGAATCGACATCAAGAGCGAGTCGAAGATGCGAGAACTCGCGCGCTGGTTGTCCGAAGCCGTTTCGGTCGTTGGCGGTTGCGGTGATCCCGAGGCGGAGTTGCTGCTCCAGCAGGGAATCACCTCGCTCGAAGATCTGAGCCGCTGCGACCCGGGCCTGCTCACCTCGTTGCCGGGGATCGACGAAGCCGGCGCGGCAGCGATCCGAAACCGGGCTGCGGAACTCGCGGTGCGCAAGGTCGAGGAAGAAGTCGCGCGTCTCGAAGAAGCGCGCCTCGCGGCGGTGCAAGCCGCCGAGGAGGCGGCCGCTGTGATCGAGGCCGTTGCGGCGGCCAAGCAAGCCGGGACCGTTGCTGCGCAAGGGCAGATCGGCGACGGCGAAGAAGTGGCCAGCGCGGAAGCCGGGTCGGAGGCCGCCTCCGACGGAGCGGTCGCAGCCGGGCTGAGTTCGACTCCATAGAGGTCGGACGGGCGGATCCGCTTCGGCGAACGCTCACCGACGGCAGCAACAAGGGACGGATGGCGAAGATCAGGGCGTACATACTGGCTGAGGAACTCGGACTCGAGAAATCCGAGTTGGTCGAGAAGGCCTCGGCACTCGGCATTGCGCTCAAGAGCGCGATGGCGACGCTGGACGAAGAATGCGCGGACCTTCTGCGCAAGAAATTCGGTGTACCGAATGCGAAGAAGGCCGTCACCGAGTCCAGGGTCGAGGCCAAGGGCGGAGCGGTCATCCGGCGCCGAAAGCGCGCGGAACCGGAACCGCTGCCGCCGCGCGTGGAAGAGTCGCCGAGCGTTGCCGAATTCGAGCAGCCGTCCGCCGTGGCTGCGCGGGAATTCGAGCCCGAATCGGAGTCGGAGGACGCGCCCGCCGAAGCGATCGAAATGCTGGAGACTCCCTCGCCGATTGCGGCTGGGGCGCGGCCCGCGGCGCGCGCCGTGGCCGATGCCGAGGCGACTCCGGCTGCGCGCGACAGAGAGCGCGCCGGCGAGGCAGCCGACCCGAAGGACGGCCGTCAGCGCAAGCTCGTGCGCGAAGTCGTCAACCTCAAGGAGCAGGAGCAGCTCGCCCGACTGGCGGTGAGCCGCACGCGTGTGCGGCGACAGGTCCAGATCGACCCGCGGACCGCGGCTTCTCCGCGGCGAAAGCGCCGCGACGCGCTGGTGCCGAAAAAACCGGTGACCGCGGCGCCGAAAGACACTACGCGCATCCTTCGGATTGAAAACACCGTGTCGGTCGGCGAGCTGGCGCGGTTGTTGGGCGTCAAGGCTCCGGAAGTGCAGCGCAATCTGATGGCGCTCGGGACGATGGTTTCGATCAACCAGGCAATCGATTTCGAGATCGCGAAGAGCGTCTCTGCCGAGTTCGGCTACGAGGTCGAGGACGTGAGCTTCCGCGAAGGGATGTATCTGGAGGACGCGTCGGCTTCCGCGGGTGCCGAGGAGCACCGCCCCCCGGTGATCACCGTGATGGGGCATGTCGATCACGGCAAGACCACGCTGCTCGATGCGCTTCGAAGCACGAACGTCGTCGATGGTGAAGCCGGCGGAATCACCCAGCACATCGGTGCGTACCAAGTCGAGGTAGGTGGGAAGAAGCTCACCTTCATCGACACGCCCGGCCACGCGGCATTCACCGAAATGCGCGCTCGCGGCGCACAGGTCACGGACATCGTGATCATCGTGATCGCCGCGACCGAGGGGATCATGCCCCAGACCGTCGAGGCGATCGAACACGCGAAGGCTGCGGGCGTGTCAATCGTCGTTGCGGTCAACAAGTGCGACCTGCCGGGCGCCAATCCGCAAGCCGCGCGTCAGCGGTTGCTGGACCGGGGCCTCGTTCCCGAGGAGTTCGGCGGCGACACCATCTGCGTCGACGTCTCCGCAAAGACGAAGATGGGCCTCGACAAGCTTCTGGAGATGGTGATTCTCCAGGCCGAAGTTCTCGAGCTCAAGGCGGACCCGAAGCGCCGCGCCGTCGGGATCGTGCTCGAATCACAGCTCGACCGAGGCCGCGGGCCCGTCGCAACGGTTCTCGTCCAGCAGGGAACGCTCAAGCCAGGTGATTGCTTCGTGATCGGATCCTGCACCGGACGCGTCCGGGCGCTCGAAGACGAGAACGGCAAGAAGATCAAGTCGGCGGGCCCCGCGACGCCCGTCCGGGTGATCGGTTTGTCGGGAGTGCCCGAGGCCGGTCACGTCCTCAACGTGGTCGAGAGCGAGCGGGTCGGCAAGCAGATTGTCGAGAACCGGATCAACGAACTGCGCCGCCGGCCCGAGGCGCCGAAGCCGAGCTTCACGCTCGACGAGTTCTTCGGGCGGATGGAGGGTGGCGGCGTCAAGGAGCTCGCGGTCATCATCAAGGGTGACGTCCACGGTTCGGTGGAGGCGTTGCGGGACGCGCTGCTCAAGCTGTCTACGGATTCGGTGAAGGTCAACATCATCTTGTCCGGCGTCGGGGCCATCACGAAAGACGACGTCATGCTCGCCAAGGCGAGCAACGCGATCATTCTCGGTTTTCACGTCCGCGCCGACCCCCCTGGTCGCAAGGCCGCAGATGAACACGGCGTCGATATCCGGAGCTACCGGATCATCTACGAGATCATCGACGAAGTGAAGAAGGCGATGGCGGGACTGCTTCCGCCAACCATCACCGAGACGATGGGTGGGCGCGCCGAAGTCCGCGAGCTCTTCACGGTCCCCAAGGTGGGAAAGATCGCCGGTTGCATGATCGCGGACGGATCGATCCGACGGGGTGCCACCTGCCGCTTGATTCGTGATGGCGTCCAGATCTACGAGGGCAGGGTGGGCTCCCTCAAGCGATTCAAGGAAGACGTGCGCGAAGTCAACTCGGGCTTCGAGTGCGGCATCGGTATCGAAGGCTACAACGACATCAAGGCCGGTGACGTGATCGAGACGTTTACCCTCGAGGAGAAGCCCGCGACGCTCGAATGATCGTCGGAGCTGCAGTCGTCGAGATCCGCATCCACGGTTCTCGCTCGCTGAAACAGAAGCGCGGCGTCGTCCGCTCGATCACCCAGCGCGTGAAAAATCGCTTCAACCTGTCGATTGCGGAGGTCGGCGGTCAGGACACCTGGCAGCGCGCCGAACTCGGACTCTGCGGTGCGAGCTCTGATCGGCAGCGCGTCCGGGCGCTGATCGAAGGCGCGATCGCGTTCATCGAGGAATTGCATCTCGCAGAGGTCGTCGCTGTAGACATCGAAGTGTTCGACCTTCCTTACGAAAGGGCGAGCTGGAACGGCGAGGTCGAGTTGGCCGAGTTCGAGGAATGAATCATGTCGCGTCGCACGGACAGGCTCGCGGATCAGCTCCGCTCGGAAATCGCGCGGATCTTGCGCGAGGAGGCGACCGATCCCCGCATTCGGCTCGTGACACTCACGCGCGTGGACGTCGCGCCGGATCTGAGCCATGCGCTCGTGTTCTGGAGCGCGCTCGATCTGGCTGGTGGGGATTGCGCCGACGACATCCAGCAGGGCCTCGACAGCGCCGCATCCTTCGTGCGACGGAATCTCGCCCGCGTGCTTTCGCTTCGACGCGTGCCCGCACTTCGATTTCGCTTCGACTCGTCGCTCTTGCTCGGAGACCAGACCCTGTCCTTATTGCGATCGCTGGCCGATGACAAAGAGACGTAATCGACAACCTGAGCTTCCGGGTGCCGCGGGTTTCCTGCTCGTCGACAAACCCCAGGGTTGGACGTCGCACGACGTCGTGGATGCCGCTCGGCGCTGGCTCGGTACCCGGCGCGTCGGGCATCTGGGCACGCTCGACCCGCTCGCGACCGGGGTTTTGCCGCTCGCGGTTCGAGCAGCGACGAAGCTCGTCTCGTACATGGCGGACGATCGCAAAGGCTACGTCGGTTCGATCGCGCTCGGAGTCGAGACCGACACGCTGGACGCAGAGGGCAAGGTGCTGCGTGTCCACGAGGGCGAGCTCCCGGATACGGCCGCGGTCGAAAGAGCGCTGGTCGAGTTCCAGGGCGAAATCGAGCAGGTGCCGCCGATGTACAGCGCAGTCAAGCAAGCGGGGGTGCCGCTTCACCGGCTGGCGCGCGAGGGCAAGCACGTCGAACGCGCTCCCAAGAAGGTGCGGATCGATCGGATCGAACTGATCGCCTACCAGTCGCCGCTCCTGGAGTTGAGCGTGGACTGCTCGGCGGGCACCTACGTGCGGACGCTCGCCGATGACCTCGGTCGGCGCCTGGGTTGTGGCGCCCATCTGCGAAATCTGCGGCGGATTCGCAGCGGGCCGTTCGAGCTCGCTGGGGCGAGCACTCCGGAGCAGCTCGCGGAGGCGGCCGAGAACGGGAAAATCGAGTCCTTTTTGATCCCGGCCGCCGACGTCCTGGGCCTCGACGTCGTCGCACTGAGCGCCGAGGAGACTCGCCGCGTCCGGCACGGCAGCGAAGTGGGCGCAGCGGCGCCGTTGGCGCTGGGGGCGCGCGTGTTGGCGCTCGAGCCGGGTGGCGAGCTGCTCGCGGTGATGCAGGTGTTGCCCGGTCGCCGCCTCAGGCCCCTGCGGGTGCTGCAGTCGGTTGCCCCTGCGGACTGAGCCTGTACACTCCCGCGCCGAAGGCCCCTGCGGCCTTCGCGCTTCGAATCATCATCATTACGACAGAATCATCATCATTACGACATTCAGGAGAGCAAGCGGTTGATTTCCAAGACAGAGAAGGCCGGTACGGTTTTGGCCCACCAGTCCCATGAGAAGGACACGGGCACGCCCGAAGTCCAGATCGCGCTCCTCACGGAGCGAATCAACGGTCTCTCCGATCACTTCAAGACCCACACAAAGGACAACCACTCGCGCCGCGGACTGCTCAAACTGGTCAGTCAGCGGCGGCGAATGCTCAACTACCTGAGGAGAGAGGGCGTCGACCGGTATCAGGCACTGATCCAGCGCCTCGGTCTTCGCCACTGAACTCCTGCCGCCAACCGATGCGGTGAGTTCATCGGTGGCAATCAAATCGAGCGGCGCGACGACGTGCGCTGCGTTAGGGGTGCGGAAGTCCGTCATATGCAAAGCGCGAGTGCTTTGCGCATCACAGATTCCGCATTCCATCGCCCTTCACGTCTCATCCCCCTGCGCTGCTCAGCACTCTCGGCTCAATGAAAACGAAGTGAGCCGAAACGGAGACGTGTAAAAATGGCAAATTATTGGTTCAAATCAGAAACGGTTGCGATGGAACTCGGCGGCCGAACCCTCACCCTCGAGAGCGGCCGCCTCGCCAAGCAAGCGGCTGGCGCGTGTCTGGTCACCTACGGCGAAACCGTCGTGTTGGTCACGGTGGTGCACGGCAAGCCCCGCGAAGGCATCGACTTCTTCCCGTTGACGGTCGACTTCGTCGAGAAGACTTCTGCGGCGGGCAAGATCCCGGGCGGTTTCTTCAAGCGCGAGGCGCGCCTGTCGGACCGCGAGGTGCTGGTCTGCCGCTTCATCGACCGGGCGATCCGACCGCTCTTTCCCGCAGGCTACAACGACGACACCATGGTCATGGCGACCGTGCTGTCCGCGGACACCGAGAATTCGCCGGACATCCCGGCATTCATCGGCGCGTCGGCGGCGCTCGCGATTTCGGAGATTCCCTTCCTCGGCCCGATCGCGGCAGTGCGCGTCGGTCGGATCGGCGGAGAATTCGTCACCAACCCGACCACCGAGCAGCAGGAAGAAAGTGACATGGATCTGGTCGTCGCCGGCAGCCGCAAGGCTCTCGTCATGGTCGAAGGCGGCGCCGACCAGGTCAGAGAGGCGGATGCGCTCGCGGCCCTCCAGTTCGCCCACCGCGAAGTCGTCCGGATCATCGACCTGCAAGAGGACCTGCAGCGGCGCATTGGCAAGGCGAAGCTGGTGCTGACCGCGCCGCGAGATCGCAGCGCGCTCGAGCGCGAGATCCGCGAGAAAGCCGGGTCGCGGCTCGAATCCGCCACGCGAATTCGCGACAAGAAGCAGCGTTCCGACGCGATCCGCGAGGCCGAAGCTGGCATTCTCGACGCATACGTCGGGGCGTTTCGCAGCGAGAAGGTCGCGTTCGACAGCCTCGAGGCGGTCGACTCGCGTCGCGGCGAAGAGCGTCGACTCTCGGCCGACGTGAAGGAGATCCTTCACGATCTGCGCGCCGAAGTGGTGCGCAACCGGATCCTCGAGAGCGGTGAGCGAATCGACGGCCGCGGAACTTCCGACATCCGGCAGATCGCATGCGAGCTGCGGGTAATGCCGCGACCACACGGCGTGGCGATGTTCACGCGAGGAGAGACCCAGGCGCTCGTCACCACGACCCTCGGCGGCCGATTCGACGCGCAGACGATCGACTCGCTCACCAGTCGCTACACAAAATCCTTCTACCTCCACTACAACTTCCCGGGTTACTCGACAGGAGAGCCGCGCCCGAACCGCGGTCCGGGTCGGCGAGAGGTCGGACATGGCAATCTCGCGGAGCGCGCCATCAGGCCGGTGCTGCCGAGCCCGGAAGAGTTCCCCTATACGATTCGGATCGTGTCGGAGACCCTCGAGTCGAATGGCTCGTCTTCGATGGCCGCAATCTGCGGCGGTGCGCTCTCGTTGATGGACGCGGGTGTTCCGATCAAGGCGCCGGTTGCGGGAATCGCGATGGGTTTGATCACCGACGGCAAACGCGTCGCGATCCTGTCGGACATTCTCGGAGACGAGGATCACCTCGGCGACATGGACTTCAAGGTCGCGGGCACGGCCGAGGGGATCACCGCGCTGCAGATGGACATCAAGATCGAGAGCGTCGACTGGGACGTGATGAAGCGCGCGCTCGATCAGGCAAAAGAGGGCCGGCTGCACATTCTGGATTGCATGGAGCGGGAGACCGCTGCTGAGCTGCCCGCCTTCGTGTCTCGACAGGAACTCTCGCGCTACGCGCCGCGGGTTACCACGATTACCGTCAAGCCCGATCGGATTCGCGACATCATCGGGCCAGGCGGCAAGGTGATCCGCGCGATCCAGGAAACCACGGGAACCAAGGTCGACATCGACGACAACGGCGTCGTGACGATCTTCTCGCCCGATGGCGATGCGCTCGCCCAGGCGCGCTCGATGATCGAGGAGCTGACCCAGGAGGCGGAACTCGATCGGGTCTATCTCGGCAAGGTCAAGCGCATCACGGATTTCGGCGCGTTCGTCGAGATCTTCCCGGGCACGGACGGCCTGATTCACATCAGCCATCTCGCCGAGGGCCGGGTCGACAAGGTCACTGACGTGCTCACCGAGGGCGATGAAGTCCTCGCCAAGTGCATCGACATCGACCCGACCGGGCGGATTCGCCTCTCGCGCAAGGAGGCGCTGGCGGACGCGGCGGTATCGGAGTAGGGGGCGCCGATGGGCGCCGCAGCTCCCACGTTACGCATCGAGATTCTTCGGCTGCCTGCAGCGGCCGATCTTCCGCTGCCGTCGCGCGCAACTTCCGGATCGTCCGGTTACGACCTCTGCGCGGCCGTGCAACGAGATCTGGTGATTGCGCCCGGTGACCGAGTGCGGGTTCCGACCGGCTACCGGATCGCGATCCCGCCGGGCTACGAGGGGCAGATCCGACCGCGAAGCGGGCTGGCGCTCTCGCATGGCATCCTCGTGCCGAATGCACCCGGAACCATCGATTCGGACTATCGCGGCGAGCTGCAGGTGATTCTCTTCAACGCGGGAGAGAACGCCTACGCGATTCACCGCGGAGATCGGATCGCGCAACTCGTGATCGCACCGGTCACGATCGTCGAGTTCTGCGAAAGCGATCGTCTCGAAACCACGCAGCGCGGCGACGGGGGTTTCGGTCACACGGGTTGCTGCGCGAGTGAACCGGATCATGAGTGAGTCGACCCCGGCCGGCCCGACGCCGTCCAACACGCAGCCGGTTCGGCCCCAACCGCCGACGGAAAACGTGCGCAAACCCAGCCGCTCCCACAGCGATCTTCCCGGTCGGCTCGTCACCGCGGCAGTGCTGGTGCCCGTGGCGTCCTACGTGGTCGTCAAGGGCGACCTCTGGCTGTTGGGCGCGATCATGGCGCTCGTGCTGCTGGGCCAACGCGAGTTCTACCGACTGATCGAAGACAAGGGTGCGCAGCCGCTGGTGACTTTCGGCATGTCCGCCGCGATGGCACTCTGCCTGATCCAATACTTGGGGACGGAATATCAGGCGAATCTCTTGATGACCGCCACGCTGCTGTTCGTGTTGGTCGCCCAGCTCGGCAAGGCGCAGATCACGGAAGCCCTGGCGAGCATTTCAGGCACGTTCTTCGGCGTGTTCTACGTCGGTTGGTTGTTGAGCCACGCGATTTCACTGCGTAGCTTCTACGATGCCATCCTGCTGCGCTACGGCGCGCAGACCGCGACGTCGGTCGGGATTGCGCCGGACTGCGGAATCTTCTTGATGTTCTTCACGCTATTCGTCGTGGTCTGGTGTGACGCGGCGGCATATTTCGGCGGCCGCGCCTACGGGCGGCGAAAGCTCGCACCCGCGATCAGCCCGGGCAAGAGCGTCGAAGGCGCGATCGCGGGCGTGATAGGGGGACTGCTCGGAGCGATCGTCTGCAAGGGCGGCTTCGATTTGTTCTGGCCCGAGCAATCGACAGCGCTCTCCTGGTTGGCGACGGGCGTGCTAGCCTTGTTGCTGTCCGCCGCGGGAATCATCGGCGACCTGATCGAGTCACTCCTCAAGCGCGATGCCGACGTCAAAGACGCGGGGCATCTGCTGCCAGGGACCGGCGGCGTGCTGGACCGCATCGATTCGTTCTTGCTCGCGATTCCCGTGATGTATTACGCGATGCTCTTCTATGTGTTCTGGAAGGTCGATTAAGTCGTGATCGAGCGTTATACCCGCCCCGAAATGAAGGCGATCTGGAGCGACGACGGCAAGTATCGCCGCTGGCTGCAGGTCGAAATCGCGGTCTGCGAAGTCCAGTGCGAGCGCGGCCTGATTCCGCGCGACGCCTACGAGGCGATCGCGGCCAAGGCGTCCTTCGACATTGCGCGCATCGATGAAATCGAGCGCGAGGTGCGCCACGACGTGATCGCGTTCCTGACTGCCGTCGGCGAGAAGATCGGACCCGCATCGCGCTGGGTCCATCACGGGATGACGTCGAGCGACGTGATCGATACCGGGATGGCGCTGCAGATCCGGGATGCGGGTCAGCTGCTGCGAGCCGGCGTCGGTCGAATCTGTGCGGTGCTCCGCGCCCGCGCGATCGAATTCCGCCAGACGCCTTGCGTGGGTCGCACGCACGGCGTTCACGCCGAGCCCACGGCGTTCGGCCTCAAGCTTCTCGTCTTCTACGCAGAGATGTGCCGGAATCGCGAACGTCTGAAATCCGCTCTGGCCGAGGCGGCGGTCGGCAAGATCTCGGGAGCTGTCGGCACCTTCGCCCACCTCCCGCCCGATCTCGAAGAGGATGTCTGCGCGCGACTCGGGATCGGCTTCGAGCCCGCTGCGACCCAAATCGTTCAGCGCGACCGACACGCGGCGCTGATCTGCGTGCTCGCGCTGATCGCCGCGAGTCTGGAGAAGTTCGCGGTGGAATTCCGGCATCTCGCGCGCACTGAAGTGCGAGAGGTCGAGGAGGAGTTCGGAGCGGGCCAGAAGGGATCGTCCGCGATGCCCCACAAGCGAAACCCCTGGAGGCTCGAAAATGTCTCGGGCCTCGCGCGGGTGATGCGCGGCTATGCGGTCGCCGCACTCGAAAACGGCGTGCTCTGGCACGAACGCGACATCAGCAACTCCTCCGTCGAGCGGGTGATCTTTCCCGACGCGACGGCGACCCTCGACTTCATGCTGCAGCGCCTCGCGGGCCTGATCGAGACGCTCGTCGTGGATCCGGAACGGATGCGGGCCAATCTCGATCTGACCCGCGGACTCGCGTTCAGCGGAGCGCTCCTGCTGGAACTCACCGAGAAGGGGCTCTCTCGTGAGGCCGCCTACGCGCTGGTGCAGCGGCACGCGATGGATACCTGGGACAAGGGCGGCGATTACCGCGACCGGATCCTCGCCGATCCCGCGATCACCGAGACGCTCTCCAAGGAAGAGATCGATCGCGCGTTCAGCCTCGAACAATCGCTGCGACACGTCGACGCGATTTTCGAGCGGACACTCGCTGCCTGCGACGAGACCTCTGAATCGTGAAAGCGCTCGTGCACGTCACCCTCAAGCGCGATGTCCTGGATCCGCAGGGAAGGGCGATCCAGAAGGTGAGCCACTCGCTCGGCTACGACGCGATCCGAAGCGTCCGTCAGGGCAAGCTCTTCGAGCTGGAACTCGATGCGAAGGACGAGCGAGCCGCGCGCGAATTGCTCAGCGAACTCTGCAAGAAACTCCTCGCGAATCCCGTCGTCGAAGATTTCGAGATCGTCCGCATCGAGCGAGACTAGACGTCCGCATCGAGCGAGACTAGACGTTCCCGCCGCTCCCGGATTCCCGTTCCGTTCCGTTCGCGCCGCGTCGCGGGATGAGATCGCGCACGAAGTCGCGGGCGACCACGATCCACAGAAAGAAGGGTGCCGCGTCCAGCGTCAGCGACACCCGCTGGGAGAGCCGCAGCGTTTCGGGATCTGCGGTGAGGTTCACGGCGATGTGAAGCAAGAAGAGCACCACCAGCCCGAAAGCGAGCCCTCCCAGGCGACGTTGAACGCTCAGTTTCGGGGTCAGCAGCATCAGGGTCAGGAACGGAACGAAATTGATGTATCGATCTCGTGCGGGCGTCGCGATGCCCTGGAATCCGAGCCAATCGTAGATCGCGTTTGCGATCGGGCTGTAGAAGCTGTGGTAGGCGCTCAGGCCCCCGACCCGCCAGAACCAGACGAGTGGTGCGGTCAGCGCGATGAACTTAGCCAGGAACAGAAGCGCCGGTTTCATCTCTCACGACCAGGTAGATCCAGAGCATCCAGACCGTTGTGATCATCAGGATCAGTGTGCCCTGCCAGAAATAGAGGTGGAAGAAATCGAAGCTCGAATTCGCATAGCGACCCACGAGCAGCAGGCAGAGAATCCGCAGCACGTTGAACGCGTAGATGGCGGGGACGCCGAAGAGCAGCCCGATTCCTTTCTTGCGCCAACTGGTGGGGAATGCGAGAACGCACGCGGTGTAGATTGCCATCTCGAGCAGACCCGTGCATTCGCTGATGATCTGAACGCCGAAGGGCCCTAGGTGCACCACGGTATCCGATAGCGACGCCTGCTCGGTGAAGAGAGCCAGTAGCGCGTATTCGATCGCAGCGGTCGCCTTGACGGTGAGCCGGGTCACGCCTGGGAAGGCGCTCGTGATCATCGGAAGCAGTAATCCGACCGCTGCCAGATAGACGGCGAAGAGCGCCAGAAAGCGCCACGTCGGATCTGCGACGCTGCGGCGCACCCAGCTCCCGATTGCGGACGTCACGGCTCCCATCATAACATCACCTTCGCGGCGGGTCTTTGAATCGAGCGAAGACCTCATTATGCTCTCGGCCATGGCAATCGAAATCGGCGGCAAACTCCACGTGATCAACGAAGCGCAGCAGGTGACCGAGCGCTTTCGCAAGCGCGAGTTCGTGCTCGAACTTTCTGAGAGCACCCGCTTTCCGCAGTTCGTGCTATTTCAGCTGACCGGCGACCGCTGCGAGCGGGTCGACGATTTCTCGGTCGGCGACGACGTGCGGGTGGAGTTCAGCCTGCGGGGGCGGGAATGGAAGAGCCCGCGCGGCGAGGTGAAGTACTTCAACAGCCTCGACGTGTGGAACATCGAGCGCGCGAGCGGTGCCACATCGCGGGGCGAGGATCCGCCGCTACCCGAGGCCCCGCCGCCCGGGGTTGACGACGAAATCGCGTTCTAGCGCCAATTCGGGATTCGCTGGATCCGCCCGCTGAGGCTCTCGCCGGGCCGGGGGCATTTCGGGGCCGTCCAACCCGCGGGTGAACGTCCAACCCGCGGGTGAACGTCCAACCCGCGGGTGAACGTCCAACCCGCGGGTGAACGTCCAACCCGCGGGTGAACGTCGAACCCGCGGGTGAACGTCCAACCCCCGGGTCAAGGTTGGAGCCGATCAGCGATCTTCGGTCTTGAATCGGTCGCGCGGTAGATCCGCGTCGACGAGGAGGAATGATGTCGCAAGCTTCTGTGGATCGAACCGCGCAGCACACGCAGCTTTGCGGAGATCTCGCGCGTGAAGTGGCGAAGGTCGTCGTGGGCCAGGATGCGATGGTCTCGCGCCTGCTGATCGGCCTGCTGACGGGGGGCCACGTGCTGCTCGAGGGCGTGCCGGGCCTCGCCAAGACGCTCACGGTTCGGGCGCTCGCCCAGGCGATCGATACGGGTTTCTCCCGGATTCAGTTCACACCGGACATGCTTCCCGCAGACGTCGTCGGCACCGAGATCTTCAATCCGCGCGAAGCTACCTACTCGATCAAGAAGGGCCCGATCTTTTCGAACTTGATCCTCGCAGACGAAATCAATCGCGCGCCCGCCAAGGTCCAGGCCGCGCTGCTCGAAGCGATGCAGGAGCGCCAGGTCACGATCGGAGACACCACGCTGCGGCTCGAGGATCCCTTTCTCGTGTTGGCGACCCAGAATCCGATCGAACAGGAGGGAACCTATCCGCTGCCCGAGGCCCAGATCGATCGCTTCATGCTGAAGGTGAAGGTCGGCTATCCAACCAAAGAAGAGGAGCGCAAGATCATCGACCGCATGGCGAGCGGCCAACCGGAGCCCACCGCGAAGGCCGTTGCAACCCCGGATCAAATTCGCGCCGCGCGGCTGGCCGTGGATCAGGTGTTCATCGATGACAAGGTCTGCAATTACATCATCGACCTGGTGCACGCGACCCGCGACCCCGCCGCAGCCGGAATCCGCGAACTCGACGGAATGATCGAAATGGGAGCGAGCCCGCGCGCGTCGATTTATCTCACCAAGGCCGCGAAGGCGCACGCCTTTCTGCACGGACGCAGTTACGCGACGCCGCACGATGTGAAGAACATCGCGCCCGACATATTGCGACACCGGATCGTCCTGACCTACGAAGCGGAGGCGGAGGGAAAGGTCAGCGATGATATCGTCGAGCGCATTCTCGTGGGCATCCTCGTCCCGTAGCCCAGCATGCAGGCCCGCGAGATTCTCCAGCGCGTTCGTGAGATCCAGATCAGAACCGGCCGACAGGTCGCGGACGTCCTGGCCGGCGAATATGTTTCGGTCTTCAAGGGCCGGGGCGTCGAATTCGAAGAAGTGCGGCCCTACGTCCCCGGCGACGACGTGCGCACCATCGACTGGAACGTAACCGCGCGGATGGGCGCCCCCTACGTCAAACGCTACGTCGAAGAGCGGCAGCTCACGCTGATGCTGATGGCCGACGTCTCCGCGTCCCAGGATTTCGGATCCTCGGAGCGATCCAAGCGCGAGGCCACCGCCGAGTTGTGCGCGTTGCTGGCGTTCTCGGCGACTCGCAACGACGACAAAGTCGGACTCACGCTGTTTCACGGCGGAATCGAGCAGTACATCCCGCCGAGAAAAGGTCAAAAACACGCGCTGCGCGTGGTTCGAGAAGTTCTCGCACACGGCGCGCAGGCTCCAGAATCCAGGGCACCGGATGCGCGCGGCCGCTGGAACCGCCGCTTCGCGCGTTGGCGGCGGCCACGCAGTCCGCGGGAAGCGACCGACATCGGCAAGGCGATGCAATTCCTGCTCTCGGTCAGCGCCCGCAAGAGCATCTGCTTCGTGGTCAGCGATTTTCTCGACGAGGGTTTCGAGCGCGCTCTCGTCACCGCCAACCAGAGGCACGACGTGATCGCCGTGTTGGTCACGGATCCCCGCGAGCTCTGCTTGCCGCCGGTCGGCCTGGTCACGCTTCGCGACGCGGAGTCCGGCGTGACACGGGTCTACGACACTGCTTCGGCGAATTTTTGCGAGCGGATGGCGTCCGACGCGGGAGCGCGGGTGCGAAATCTGGAGCGTCGGCTGCGATCGTCGGGAATCGACTTCATCCACGTCGACGCCGCGGGGTCCGTCGTCGAGCCCTTGGTTCGATTTTTCAAGATGCGGGAGAGGAGAATTCGGCGGTGAGGCTGCGGTACGTCTGCGCCCACGCGTGGGCTCTCCTTCTGCTCGGCGTGGGCGCGCCCTGGGCCGATGACGCGCGCGACGCTGAGCCGCTCGAGGCCCATTCCGAAACGGGCCCGGTCCGGGCCAGCGTGCGACTTTCGCCGCCGGCGCCTGCGATCGGCGACGCGCTGACGCTCGAGTTCGAGGTACGCGCCGAGCCCGATGTCGAATTGTTGATGCCCGAGTTCGGTGAAGCGCTGGATCGCTTTGCGATCGTCGACTTCACGCGCTCGGAGACCGCGGACGCCGAGGGCGGCACGATCTCGCTTCAGCGCTACACGCTCGCGCCCTCGCGCTCGGGCGCACTGACGATTCCGCCGCTGCTCGTCGAGTTCGTGGATCGGCGCGCCGGACGCGACCTCGCCCCGGCCGGGGAGGACGCCTACGAATTGCTCACTCCGGCGATCGACTTCGAGGTCTCGGCCGCCCTGCCCGAAGACGCGCCCGTGGAGTTGCGCGCGCCGCTCGGCAGACTCGATCCGCGAGAGACGCCCGGCCGGTTTCGGATTTTCGGATGGTTGGCTGCGCTGCTGGCGGTCGCCGGCGTCGCTTTCTTTGGGATTCGCGCTGGCTTGATCTGGCGTGCTCGCTCGCTTCGCCGCAGCGCGCACGACGTTGCGCGGGCCGAGCTCGATGCCTTGATGTTGGCGCCGCGGCCGGGCGCGCGCGAGATGGATGCGTTCTTCGTTCAGCTGTCGGGCATCGTCCGGCGCTACCTCGAAAACCGCTTTGGGTTGCGATCGCCGGAGCTGACGACCGAAGAGTTCGTGGCAGAACTCGCGAGTTCTCCGGATCTGGTCCGTTCCCACCAGCGCCTGCTAGGGGAGTTTCTCAGGCGTGCGGATCTCGTGAAGTTCGCGCATCTGGTTCCGGACCCCGCCGACGTCGAGCTGTCTCTCGAGAGCGCGCGAAGTTTCCTCGAAGCGACCCGCGACGACGCGAACGCGGAGCGCGCGCATGCTTGAGTCGAAACGTCGAGACCCGAATGTTTGAAGAGCAACGGCGAGACCCGGATGTTTGAAGAGCAACGTCGAGACTCAGATGTTTGATTGGGAACTTCGAGACCCGCTCTTCCTGCTCGTGGCTGGACTCGCGCCCCTGGTCTACGTGATGGCGGCGCGGATGCCCGCCGCGCTCACGTATTCGAGCCTTTCGCTCGTCGACGTCGCCCCGCGTTCTGTGCGCGCGCGACTTGCGGCGCTTCCCGCGATCCTGCTCGCGGCTGCGGTCCTGGCGCTCGCCGTCGCGCTCGCGGGGCCGCGCACGGGAACCGCCACCTCGCGCATCCAGCGCGAGGGCATTGCGATCGCGATGGCGGTGGATCGCTCGGGTTCGATGCAGGCGAGAGATTTCGTGCGCGGGGATTTGTCGATCAGTCGGCTGGACGTGGTGAAAGATGTATTTCGCGCGTTCGTCTCCGGCGAGCGTGGTACCCGCGGGAGGCCGGACGACCTCGTGGGGCTGGTCGTATTCGCGCGCTACGCCGACGGTGTGTGTCCTCTGACCCTGGATCACGGGAACCTGCTCGCGATCCTCGCGGATGTCGAGATCGTGACCGAGCAGAGCGAAGACGGAACGGCTGTCGGCGAGGGGCTCGCGCTCGCCGTGGAGCGGCTGCGCGGCGTCGACGTGCGCTCGAAGATCGTATTGCTGCTGACGGACGGCGTGAGCAACGTCGGCGACATCGATCCGCTCCAAGCGGCGGATCTCGCCGCACAGCACGCGATCAAGGTCTACAGCATCGGAGCTGGAACCACGGGCCTCGCGCCGGTGCCCGTGCAAGCGCCCGGTGGGCGAACCGTCTTGCGCCAGGCCTATGTCGAAATCGACGAGGAAACGCTGCGCCAGATCGCGCAGCGCACCGGCGGGCGCTACTTCCACGCCGCCGACGCGGGAGCGCTGGCCGAGGTGATCGCGGAGATCGACCAGCTCGAGCGCAGCGAGGTCAGCGAGGTGAGATATCTCACCTACGAATATCACTTCGCCTACTGGGTTGGCGCCGCGCTGTTGCTGATCGGAAGTGCCGCGCTGTTGTCGGGAACCGTTTTGCGGAGACTGCCGTGAGCGAATTCCGCTTCGCGCAACCGGAGTGGGCGCATGCGCTCTGGGTCGTGCTCGCGGTCGTCGCGTTGCTCGTCTGGCTCGACCGCCGCGGCGCCGGCGCGCTCGATCGGCTGATCGCCAGCGCGCTCCAGCGACGCCTCGCGCGGCGCCCGAGCCCGCTGCGCCGCCGCCTGCGAATCGCGCTGCTCGGGCTGTCGGCGGCCTGCCTGGTGGTGGCGTTGATGCGGCCCCAGTTCGGGATGCGGCACGTCGCGGCTCCGCGCGTGGGTGCCGCGATCATGATCGCGCTCGACGTCTCGAAGTCGATGCTTGCCGAGGACGTAGCTCCGAATCGGCTCGAGCGCGCCAAGGCGGAGATCGTCGATCTGCTCGCCTACCTCGACGGCGATCAAGTCGGTTTGATCGCGTTTGCGGGGCGCGCCACGGTGCTCGCGCCGATGACTCCCGATTTCAGCTTCTTGCGCCTCGTACTCGATGGTGCGGGGCCGCACAGCGTGACGCGCGGCGGGACGCGGCTCGAGGAGCCGATCCGCAAGGCCATCCAGGGTTTCGGGCCCACGCGGGACGCTTCGCGGGTGATCTTGTTGATCACCGATGGCGAAGATCACGATTCGTTTGCGCTCGACGCCGCGAAGGCCGCCGCCGAGGCCGGGATCGCGATCATTGCA
This sequence comes from uncultured Spirochaetales bacterium, assembly GCA_964494795.1. Taxonomy (GTDB): domain Bacteria; phylum Myxococcota_A; class UBA9160; order UBA9160; family SMWR01; genus JACZVU01. The sequence continues at coordinate 32,020 of CAZBSV010000034.1, forward strand.
ATCGGTTTTGGCGATGAAGCCGGAAGCGAGATCTATTTCAGCGATCCGCGAACCGGCGCGCGGGAGATGTTGCGCGACGCAGATGGGCGCGCGGTTCGAAGTCGTCTCGACGGCGACCTCCTGCGCGATATCGCACTTGCGACCGGCGGCGCCTACGTGCCGGCGGGCACGGGCGTTCTCGATCTCGAATCGATCTACCGGCAACACATCGAGCGCCTGATGGTCGGACCGATCGACCCGCGCGGAACGACCGTGCGCGACGAGGCCTATCAGTGGGCGGCGCTGCTCGGACTCGTCTTCCTCGTCTCCAGCGTCGCGGTCCCGCGCGGGCTGCGAGGCGCGGGTGCGGCGCTCGTGCTGTGCGCGGCTTTCGCGGCTTCGACGCCGACCGCTTCCGCGCAGGTGGCAATCACGACGGCCGGCGACGGGACGACCGGCGCAGAGCCGATCGCCGGTCTCGACGCTGGATCGATCGAGCCCGCGCGCGCTCCTGAGCCGGATGCGCCGCGCGAAGCCGAAGATCCGCGCGAGCTGTTCAACCTTGGCGTTTCGGCGCTCGACGCCGGAGACCCCGAAACGGCGATCCGCCAGTTCGAGAATGCGCGGCGCGAAGCCGCGGATGACGCAGAACTCCGATTCCGCGCCGCTTACGATCTCGGCCTCGCTTCTGCGATGCTCGCGTCGGCGCGCGAAGCCGATGCTCCCGAAGAGGCGCTGCGCGCGCTCTACAGCGCAGCGGATTGGTTTCGCGCCGCCATCCAACAGCGACCAGAGCACGAGGATTCGCGCGTCAATCTCGACGTCGTGCTGCGCCAGGCGCTGCTGTTGACGGACCGTCTCGCCCAGCGCGGCGCAAACGGTGTCGATGCCGAGCTGCAGGCCATCGCGACGCGCCAGCGCGAGTTGGTCGCGGCGCTCGCGAGCCTGCAGGAGCGCGTGTTGGCGGAGGCCGACGCGAGCGCCTCGGAATCACTGCGCCGGGAGTATCGCGCCCGAGCCACCGACCAGCGCGCGCTTCTCGCCGACGCAGATCGGCTGGCCGGTGCGGTCGACGCCGAGAGTCAGGGGATCGCCGGTCGCCCAGACGCCGAGCGGACGCCCGAAGATCAGATGCGCGCCGCTCAACTCGGGGGCGTACTTCACTACCTTCACCTCGCCCGCGAGCGGATGGGGCAGACGCGGCGCCAACTTCGGCAAGCGCAGGGGCAGCGCGCCTACCGGCGCGGTTCGGCGGCACTCGCAGAACTCAAGCGCGCGCTCGATCAACTGCGCGATCCATCGGCGGTGATCGACGCGCTGCTTCGCGATGTCTCGGAGACGGCCTCGTTCACGGCGATCCTGGCGAGTTCTCGACGGGAGCTCTCCGGTGTCGACGCGCCTTTGGAGATTCCGCCCTGGTTGACCGCGGAGTGGCTGCTCGACGATCAGCGCTACGCGGCGGATCGGACCACTGAACTCGACGCGCGACTGCTCGCCACACTCGAATCGGGATCGGCGCCGAACCCCGAACAGCAGGCCCTGTTCGATGCCGTGCGCGGCGCGCAGCCGCTCGTGGCGACCGCCGCGAGCAGCCTGTCCGCCGCCGCCGCCGCGCTCGAATCCGATTCTCCCGCAGCAGCGCTCCCCCTGCAGCGAGAAGGGCTCGCGGCGCTCGCCGATGCGCGCGAACGCTTCCTGGATCTGCGCGGCTTGATCGAGTTGACGTACGCCGATGAGCGGCGGATCGAGCAGCTGCTCGGCGCCGAGGGCGACGACGCGCAGGCGGCTCGAAAGGAGATTCTGCCCGCCATCCGCGAGCTGCAAGAGCGCAACATCGAGCGCGCCGAGCGGCTCGAGGGCGAACTCGAAACCGCGGCGAGCGCCCCGCCGAGCCCGCCACCCGACGGCAGCGCGCCCGATCCGAAAACGCTCGAAATCGAGCAGCAGCGCTTCGAGTTGGCGAGCCAGGTCCTCACGCTGGCGCTCGCGCGCATGGACGACGTCAAGCGCATTCTGGCGCAGAGCGGGCAGCCGAAGGGCTCCGACGCACACGAAGCGAGCCGGTCCGCGGTCGATCAGCTGGAAGCGCTGCGCCGACTATTCTTCTCGATCGTCGAAGAACTCCGTGACGTCGCCCGGCAGCAGCTCGACCTCGCCGATTCGACCCGCGATGCCGCGGCGCTGAGTGGGACCGCAGCCGACGCTTCAGCCGCGCGCGTCGGGCCGTTGATTCCGCGGCAGGACGCGCTCGTCGGCCGCACCGGCGGCCTCGCGGACGCACTCGTCGAGCAGTCGAATCAGGCCGGCGGTGTGGTCGATGCGGTGGCGGATGCTGCGGACACCAGTCGGCGTCTGCGCGAAGCGGGCGAGCACGTATTGCTCGCTCAGGTCGAGATGGAGCGCGCTGCGGGCGACCTCGCGGGTAGCCCGCCGGACCTCGAGTCGACCCAGCTGCGGCAGCTGGGTGCGATCGAGGAACTCGAGCAGGCGCTTGCGCTACTCGTTCCACCCGAAGATCGCGAGCGGGGTGAAGACCAGGACGGCTCCGAGCCGGAAGACGGCGAACAGGGCCAGTCCGAAGCCCAACCTGATGCTGAGTCCCAATCTGGGGCTGAGTCCCAACCTGATGCTGAGTCCAAATCCGGGGCTGAGTCCCAATCTGGGGCCGGGTCCCAATCCAAGGCCGAGTCCCAATCCAAGGCCGAGTCCCAACCCGAGGCCGGGTCCGAAGTCGAGAAGTCGGCGTCCGAACCGGTCGATCCCGCTAAGCTGCTGCAGGCGGTTCGCGATCGCGAAGCGCAGCGCAGACGGGATCGCGAGCAACGCGCGAGCGAGAAATACGACACGGTGGAGAAGGATTGGTGAAGGGCGTCGCTGCGATCCTGCTGCTGCTCGTCGGCGTGGGCTCGGCGCAGGCCCAGACGGTTCGCCTCGATTCGGCGAGCGCGCCGCATTACGCGGGAGAGTCGATCGAGATCCACGTCGTCGCAGACGGGTTCGACGAGGATCCCGCGCCCACGGTCGTGGTGGCTTCGCCGCCGCGCGGGAAGCTGATCGCGGGCGCTGTCCACCCGAGCGTGAGCACGTCCATCTCGATCATCAATGGCCAGGTTCAGCGATCCAAGCAAGTGAGTTTCACGTTCGTCTATCAATTCCAAACCGACGAGCCGGGCCCGATCGCGATCGGCCCCTTCGTGGTCACACAGGCCAATCGGAGCGTTCCGAGCCGAGCGCTGCGCCTGGATCTCGAGGCGCTTCCGTCTAGCGATCAGATGAGCGTCGAGCTGGAGCTTCCAGATACACCGATATATGTTGGAGAACGGGTGCCGGTAACACTCCGATTCCGATTGACGGGCCGGATCCGGGAGAATCTCCATCAGTACAGCTTGCGGGTTCCCTTTTTTGGTTTGACCGAGAGCTTCCAGTTTCTGGAGGCCTCGGATGCCGACGCTACGACGAAAGTCGAAGTCCAGACTCCGACCGGTTCGCTATCGATGATGGGATCCGCGCGGGAAGAATCGCGGGACGGGAAAACCCATCTCAGCGTCGAGATTCGCCGGACCGCCGTACCGCTGCGAGCTGGAAGCCTGGAGATTCCCGCCGCGACGCTCGACGTGGAGGAAGGCGTTCAATTCACGCGCGACCTCTTCGGTGGACGCCGCCCGACCCAGATCCGCAAGTGGCGATCGGTGGATGAGCCGCGGCGCCTCTCCGTGAAGCAGATCCCCGTCGATCGCACGCCGGCGAGTTTCGCGGGCGCCGTGGGTTCCGGCTTCTCGTTGACAGTCTCGGCAGATCGCACGGTGGTGAAGGTCGGGGAGCCGATCGCGCTCCATTTCGAGTTGCGCGGCGACGGCAATCTCGAGACCGCCGCGCTGCCGCGCCTGGACGCCGAAGGGTTGCTGCCCGCTGAATCGTTTCGGGTTGCGGACGGCGACATTCCGGGGCGCCTGGAAGCGGGCGCCAAGCGATTCACCGCGATCGTGCGTGTGCTCGACCCCCGCGTGCAGGAGATTCCCGCACTCGAATACGCGTGGTTCGATCCGACCACACAGCAATTCGAGATCGCAAAGTCGCGCCCGATCGCGCTGCTGGTCGGCGATGCCCAGGTCATCGGCGCAGCCGATGTCGAGAGTGGTGAGATCGCGCCCGAGGATCCGGCCGCCGATCTCGCGCAGAAGGTTGCTCGGCCGGCCTCCGTCGGGGGGTCGCGCGCCTTGACCGGAGCCGATCTCGCGATCGAACGCGACGCGCCGCTTCTGCTTCGCCGCGCCTCGAGCAGCGTGCAAAAGAACTGGACGATTTCTGGAATCTACGCGGGATCGTGTCTGATTCTCGTGCTTGCGCGGCTCGACCAGCGTCGAAGAGAGCTGGATCCGGCGATCCTCGCGCGCCGGCGTCGGATCGAGGCCGAGCTGAGTCGGATCCGCGCGGCGTCGACCTTACCCTCCGCTGATGCGGCCGCGGAGATCGCCCGTGCGCTGCGCGCGATTCTCGCGGAGATTCCGCAGGCGCGGCGCGCAGAGGTCGACGCGCTGATCGGCGAGTGCGACGCGCGCAGTTACGCACCGGCGGCGGAGCGCGATGTCGCGGCGCTCGAGCCGGCATTTCACCGGCGTGCGCTGGATCTGGCGATCGGTCTGGCGGGGAGCGACTCGTGAGGCTGGCGATCTGGGCGATTGTCGCCGTGGCGTTGACCCGGGCCGAGCCGGCAGCCTGCGAAACTCCGGACATCGCTCCGATCGAAACCGCGATCTCGAGCTATCAGGCGGCCCTCGACACCGCCGAGCGCGACTCGCGTCTCGAGGGGTTTCGCCGCGCCGAGCGCCTGTTCGCCCGGATTGCGGAGGGCGGCGCTTCGAATCCAGAGCTGTACACCAATATCGGTAATTCCGCGCTTCAAGCGGAACACCTGGGCGCCGCGGTGCTCGCGTATCGGCGTGCGCTGATGCTGGACCCAGATCACCCCCGCGCGGTGCAGAACCTCGAGTACGTCCGGACGCTCTTGCCCGAGTGGGTGCCGAAACCAGAGTCGGCCAGCCTGCTCGACAGCTTCTTCTTCTGGCACAAGACGCTGGCCCGCTCGGATCGCGCAGTCGCAGCCGCGGTCGCATTCGGAGCCGTCGCGCTGCTGATCGCGGCGGCCATTCGCTTCCGCCAGCCGGCGCTGCGCACGGCGGCCATCTTGCCCGCGCTGGTGTGGGTGGCACTGCTCGCTTCGGTCGCCGCAGATCTCGGCGGGACCCGGCGCGATGAGGCGGTCGTGGTCGTCGATGAAGTCGTCGCGCGCGCAGCCGACTCAGCGCTCGCGCCGAGCACGCTGCCGGCACCACTGCCCGGAGGCGTCGAGGTCCGCATCCTCGAGCGCCGTTCGCCGTGGATCCGGATCCGACTCGCCAACGGTCGCGATGCGTGGGTCACAGAGTCAGCCGTGATGACGGTTGCCCCGCTCGATTCGGCAATCGCCGATCGCGCGAGCGAGGGGTGATCGAAACGCTACGCGGCGCTGGGTTCGCAGCCATCTGCTTCCGTGGTAGTCTCTGTCGGGAAAATCGCCCCGCGCGCAATTTCGCGCTGGCGGGGAGTCGCTTGGCGGACGTCACTGGCGGACGTCATTTAACGGGCGTCATTATTTAACGGGCGCCACTGGGTGGGCGCCACGGGGTTGGCGCCACTGGATGGGCGCCACTGGATGGGCGCCATTAGCTGGCGCCATTCAATGGGCGTCACTTGAAAAGTGTCGCTTGAAAAGTGTCGCTTGAATTGAGGAGATACACGCGATGACATTCGATTGGCTCGATCAGCGTCGTGCTCAAATGGAAGCGTGCCGTCGCGGATCCGCGGCGGCCTGCGCGGTGATTTCGGCGGCACTGTGCTTTACGATCACGGCGTGTGGTCCAGAAGCGTCGGAAGAGACCACTGGCGCGTCGGAGAGCGCTTCCGACGCACAATCCGGCAAGCCCGCTAGCAGTGATGTCGGGATTTCTGACCGAGGAGCCGGTCGCGTCAGCGACGCCGTCCCGTCGGGCGAGATCCCGCCCGCGGCGAAAGACGCATCGGCTGGCGGTGCGCAGGCGGAGCGCCAAGCGGACGCCGGCAACGCCGCTGACGAGGAGTTGCTCGTCGAACTCTCGAATCCCGACCCGGCGGTGCGGGTCGACGCGATCTGGGCGCTGATGATCGACGAAGAGGACGACACGGCGGTCGATCACCGCGCGCGCGTGATCGCGCTACTCGCGGCGGACCCGGATGCGAGCGTTCGGGCCGCAGCCGCCGAGCGGCTCGGCGAGATCCAGAGCGAAGACAGCACCGCCGCGCTGGTCGCCGCGCTCTCCGACCCGGATCCGGACGTCATCGTGGCTTCGATCGACTCGCTCGAAGGAGTCGAGGATCCACGCCTGCTTCCCGCGCTGCAAACGCTGCTCGGGGTTCCCAACGATGAGATTCGCGAAGCCGCGGCGATCGCGATCGAGGTGCTGGGGCCCTAGCAGCTCGAACCCGGAACGGGTTCGAGCTGCGCCGCAAGGGAAGCGAAGCTTCCCCCGCTAGGCTTTCGCGCCGCGCGCAAGCGACAGCTGCCGCTCCAGAAATGCGGGGATGCGATCTTCGAGCCAATAGCGCACCGACCAGGGCCAGCTCCCCGAGACGAAACCCACGTGTCCGCCGTTCGAGCTGACTTCCAGCTCGACGTTTGCCGAGTGCTCGCTCGGCCGCGGGATGATCTCGGAGTCCATCAGCGGATCATCTGCGGCGTGTAGGATGAGCGTTGGCGTTTCGATGCGACCCACGAATTGCCGGCTGCTGCAGCGCTCGTAGTAGTCCTGCGCGTTTCGGAATCCGTGCATCGGCGCGGTCACCGCGTCGTCGAATTCGCGAAAGCCGCGCAGCCGGCCGAGTGCGCGGTCGGATAATGGGAGCGCGAACGAACCGTTGGCGATCTTCGCGCGCACGGCCTGCTTGAGCTTGCGCACGAGGTAGTGCCGGTAGATGCGCGAGAAACCGGATTCCATCGCGTCCGCAGCCGCAGCCAGATCGAACGGCACTGAAACCGCGACCGCGGCCCGCAAGGGGTTGTCGGCTCCAGATTCGCCGAGCCACTTGAGCAGGACGTTTCCCCCGAGCGAATAGGCGACTGCGGTCAGCGGTGTCTCGGGTTCGCGTCGGCGCAATTCGGCCGCCAACCAGGCGACGTCTCCGGTCTCACCGGAGTGGTAGGAGCGCGGCAGCCGGTTGGCTTCGCCCGAGCAGCCGCGAAAGTGCATGAGTGCGCCGCGCCAGCCGCGGGCCACGACGTTTTTGAGCAGGCCCCGCGCGTAATTGGATTCGACGGAACCCTGCAATCCGTGGAGCACGATCACGACGGGACCGTATTCGCCGACCCAATCCACGTCGAGAAAGTCGCCATCGGGGAGCTCCAGCCGCTCGCGACGGATTTCGAGTGCGATGCGCTTTCGGCAGAGAACCGGCCAGATCGTCTGGAGGTGGCGGTTCGGAAGCCACCACGCGGGTCGGAATCGGCCGTCGCTCATCGGATCCTCGGCTGTTTGCACCGCGTCGTTCGGTCATCTCCAGCAGCCGCCGCGAGCCCAGGATACCCGCAATTCGCTCGCGCGCGCCGGAAACTGCCCGTGAGCCGCGCGGCTCGCTGCCTTGGCGACGCCGCGCGAATCGCGGCTTTGGTATGCTCTGCGCTCACTCAATCCTCTGGAGGGGAACGGAATGAGAAAGCCCTGCGCGTTGCAGGTTCTCGCGGTCGTGAGCGTGGTTGTGCTCAGCGCCTGCGTCACCGACCCGTACACGGGCGAGAAGAAGGTCAGCAAGACGGCGACCGGTGCGGTCATCGGCGGCGCGGCGGGCGCGGCGATCGGCGCTGCGACGGGTGGCGACCGCGGGGAGCGCGCCGCGATCGGCGCGGCCGCGGGCGTGCTCGCGGGCGGCGCGGTCGGCGCCTACATGGACCACCAGGAGTCCAAGCTGCGCGAGCAGTTGCAGGGTACCGGCGTCAGCGTTACGCGCGCGGGCGACGATCTGATCTTGAACATGCCCGGCAACATCACCTTCGAAGTCGACAAGTCGGACATCCGCTCGGGTTTTTACGACGTACTCAACTCGGTGGTTCTCGTGGTAAAGGAGTTCGACAAGACGATCCTCGAGATCTCCGGCTACACCGACAGCACCGGCAGCGACAGCTACAACCAGACGCTGTCGGAGCGTCGCTCCGACAGCGTCGGCGACTACTTCAAGTCGCAGGGCGTCGCGCCGGGTCGCGTGGTGACCAAGGGATTTGGCAAGCGCTATCCGATCGCGAGCAACGACACGGCCGACGACCGCGAGCGCAATCGCCGCGTCGAACTGAGGCTGGTGCCGATCACATCCTGAGGGGATGCCGGGCCCGCGCTGAGGCTGGTGCCGTTCACATCCTGGCTGTTGGTGCCGTTCACATCCTGGCTGGATGCCGCGCCCCGCGCGAGATTTCGGGGGATCCGCGGCGGGACGGGCGCTCGGCGCTCAGTCGATGCCGAGGTTGCGGCGGATCCTCTGCTCGATCGGCTGGGTGTCGGGCTCGAAGGCGCGATCCGTGATCTGCTCGAAGGCTTCGATGTAGCGGCGACTCGCCTCGCAGCGCACGTCGACGGGAATCTCGGGGAACGCGCCTTCGCCCTTGTAGCCGCGGTCGCCGAGCCAGCGCCGCAGATACTCTTTGTCGAGCTGCGTGGGATCCTCGCCCTGCGAAAGCGCCCGCTCGTAGCTGTCGCGGTACCAGTAGCGAGACGAATCGGGGGTGTGGATTTCGTCGATCACGACGAGTTCGCCGGCCGCGTCGAGCCCGATCTCGTACTTGGTGTCGACGAGGATCAGGCCGCGCGAATCCGCCCAGCGGCGGCCTTCCGCGAACAGCTTCGCGCCGATCGCAGCCGCCTTGTCGTAGATCTCCTCGCTGATCTGGCCGCTCGCGGTCAGCGCATCGCGCGACGTCAACTCGTCATGGGCGCCGAGCTTCGCCTTGGTGGTGGGGGTGAGCAGGGCCTCGGGCAGGCGCTCGTGCTTGCGCATCCCGTCCGCGAGCCGGTGCCCGCAGTACTCGCGCAGTCCGCTCTTGTAGGCGGTCCAGATCGAGGTCGAACTCGAGCCCGTCAGATAGGCGCGGAAGACGAATTCCACCGGCAGCGGCCGGCACTCGAGCACCTTCGAGACGTTCGGGTCCGGTACCTCGACGAGGTGGTTGCGGGCGATTTCGCGCGTCTTCTCGAACCAGAATGCGGCGAGCTGATTGAGGATCTGACCCTTGAAGGGCAGGGTGCCCACGATCACGTCGAAGCAGCTGACCCGGTCGGAGGCCACGAGGTAACGGTGTTTGCCCGACACGTAGTTGTCGCGAACTTTGCCGGCTTCTCGCGTACCGAGGTTCGAAAAATGCGTCTCGGTCAGAGTGCGCTCACACTGGTCTCTCAGAAGTGCGAAGTCGATGCCCACGGTATCCCTCCATGCGTCTGTCGTGGCGCTGTCCGTCGTGCTGCGGTTGTCGTGCTGCAGCCGTGGCCCAGCAGTCGTCATGCGCGAAGTGCACCAAGCCTCATATACCGCTTTCACAGGGTCGCGGGCAATGACGATCGCGCCTTATCGACGCCGATCGCGCCTGATCGATGCCGATCGCGCCTGATCGACGCCGATCGCGCCTTATCGATGCAAATCGACGGCCTCGGGCGCTGCTCGTGGCTTGTTCCGAGCGCCCCGCGCGGGTAAACTCCCGGCCGTCCCCGTCCGACGACATGACTGATTCAGGGGTGCTAGCAGGAAGTAGGGGCTCGCAGCGCTCCCGAGGTGTTTGTTGTTCTCGGTGATCCAATTTCCAGGCTCGCTAGACGACCGCGACATGCGGTTCGCGTTCGACAGCGTCTTGAAGGCGAGCGCGCGGCTGGTCTGGCACAAGGAGACGCAGCTCCCGCCCGAGACCCGCGGGGTCGTGCTGCCGGGTGGTTTCTCGTACGGCGACTATCTGCGCTGCGGGGCGATGGCCAAGTACTCGCCCGTGATGGCCGCGGTGCGCCGCTTTGCGGACGCGGGCGGTCCGGTGCTCGGGGTCTGCAACGGTTTCCAGGTGCTGTGCGAGTCGGGCCTGCTGCCGGGTGCGCTGCTGCGCAACCGCAATCTGCACTTCGGCTGCGAGTTCGTCTACCTGCGGGTCGAGCGAGCGAGGCCGCCGTTTACCAGCCGTGCGGTCGACGGGCAGGTGCTGCGCATCCCGATCAAGAACGGCGAGGGCGCCTACTACGCGGCACCCGAAGAACTCGCGCGCCTCGAGGCGAACGGCCAGGTCGCGCTGCGCTACTGCGACGAGAACGGTTTGGTCGACGAGGCGTCGAACCCGAACGGGTCGCTGGCGAACATCGCGGGGATTGCGAACGTGAGGGGCAACGTGCTCGGATTGATGCCGCACCCCGAACACGCCGTCGAGGCCGCCGTCGGCGGCACCGACGGCCGTTTCCTGCTCGGTTCGCTGGTGGATGCGGTTCGCGGCGCGGAGTCATTGCGATGAGCGGCCGAAGCGAGCCCGTCGTCGACCTGGAGCTCGCGCGCGAGCACGGGCTCAGCGACGAAGAGTACGCGCGCATCGTCGAGGTCCTCGGTCGGACGCCGAGTTTTCCGGAACTTGGAATTTTCTCGGTGATGTGGTCCGAGCACTGCTCGTACAAGTCGAGCAAGAAGTATCTGAAGCAATTGCCGACCCGGGGTGCGTGCGTGCTCCACGGACCCGGCGAGAACGCGGGTGTCGTCGACATTGGAGACGGGCTGGCCGCGGTGTTCAAGATCGAGAGCCACAATCACCCGTCGTTCATCGCGCCCAAGCAGGGCGCCGCGACCGGCGTGGGCGGAATCATTCGCGACGTCTTTACGATGGGCGCTCGCCCCGTCGCGAGCATGGATTCGCTGCGCGTTGGCCCGCTCGACCAGCCGCTCCACCAGTATCTGTTGGCGGGAGTCGTCGAGGGAATTGGCAGCTACGGCAATGCGGTCGGTGTCGCCACCGTCGGTGGCGAGGTGCAGTTCCACGCCTGCTACAGCGGCAACATCCTCGTGAACGCGTTCAATCTCGGGATTGTCGAGATCGACAAGATCTTTCTCGCGTGTGCGTCCGGTGTGGGAAACCCCGTCATGTACGTCGGCAGCAAGACCGGGCGCGACGGAATCCACGGCGCGAGTCTGCTCGCATCCGCGGAATTTGACGATGAAAGCGAGGCGAAGCTTCCGACCGTCCAGGTCGGCGATCCATTCACTGAAAAGTGTCTGATCGAAGCCTGCCTGGAGCTGATGGCGACGGACGCGGTGGTCGGCATCCAGGACATGGGCGCCGCGGGCCTCACTTGTTCGTCGTTCGAGATGGCGAGCAGCGCAGGTACGGGAATCGCACTGGATCTCGACGCGGTTCCGCAGCGCGAGAGCGGCATGACGCCCTACGAACTACTGCTTTCGGAGAGCCAGGAGCGAATGCTGCTGGTCGCGCGGGCGGGGCGCGAAGAGGAGGTCGCCGAGATCTTCCGGCGCTGGGATCTCGATGTCGCGGTCGTCGGACGCGTGACCGACGACGGGCGGATGCGCATCCGATGGCGCGGTGAGACCGTCGTCGACATTCCGGTCGATCCCGTCGCGAAGAGTTCGCCCGAGCTCGATCGGCCCGTACGGGTTCCCGCGGACCTCGGCGAGCGCCAGAAGCTCGACCTCGCGTCGATTGCGCCCGAAGAGAATTTTGCAGCTGCTCTGTTCGAACTGCTCGATTCGCCGAATCTCGGCTCGAAGGAGTGGATCTACCGGCAGTACGATCAGCTCGTGCAGGGCGACACGCTGATCCGGCCCGGTGGCGACGCGGCGCTGATCCGCGTGCGCGGCCGAAACGGCGAGCCGACCGCGAAGGGGCTCGCGATGTCGGTCGACTGCAACCCGCGCTGGTGTTGGCTCGATCCGCGCGCTGGCGCGATCGCCGCGGTCGCGGAGGCTGCGCGCAACGTGGCCTGCACGGGCGCCCGCCCGCTGGCGCTCACGAATTGCCTGAATTTCGGCAATCCCGAGCGACCCGAGATCATGTGGGAGTTCGCGGAAGTGATCCGCGGGATTTCGCAAGCCGCACTGGCACTCGATACGCCGGTGGTGTCGGGGAACGTCTCGTTCTACAACGAAACCTCTGGGCGCGCGATCTATCCGACGCCGACGATCGCGGTGGTCGGACTGCTCGACGACTCGGAGCGTCACGCGGTGTCCCACTTTCCGGAGCCGGGGCTCGCGATCGTGCTGCTCGGCGAGAGCCGCGAGGAACTCGGCGGCAGCGAGTGGCTCGCGCTGCGCCGGGGGCTCGAGGCGGGCTCGCCTCCGACTGTGGATCTCCGGCACGAAAAGCGGCTCCACGGCCTTCTCGCGGCTGGGGTAGCGCGCGGGCTGATCCGCAGCGCGCACGACGTTTCCGATGGTGGGCTTGCGGTGGCGTTCGCGGAGTGCGCTTTTAGCGGGCCGAAGCGCGTGGGTGCGACGCTTCGACTTCCGGGTACCATTCGCCCCGACGTGTTGCTCTTCGGGGAATCCACCGGAAGGATCATCGCTGCGACCTCGGACGCGGCTGCGCTGCTCGAACTCGCGGCGCAATTCGAAGTCGCCGCCGCGTGCGTTGGCGAAACGGGGGGTACGCGCTTGTCGGTCGGACCCATCGAGGGCGAGCCGTGGCTCGACGTCGAAGTGGCGTCGCTCCACGAGTGCTGGCGGCGCGCCATCCCGCGCCGATTGGGAGAAGCGTGAGCCGCAGACTGATCGACATCGACCCCGCGCTCGAAAGCGAACTCGCCGAAGAGCTGCGCCGCGATCGCTTTCACGACGAATGCGGCGTGGTCGGGATCCAGGGCCATCCCGAAGCCGCCAACATCGCCTACCTCGGACTCTACGCGCTCCAGCACCGCGGGCAGGAAAGCGCGGGCATCGTCACCCTCAACGGCGGCGAGCACCTGGTTCATCGCGCGATGGGTCTGGTCGCCGACGTATTCAGCGAGAAGACCCTGAGCAAGCTGCCTGGACGCATGGCGATCGGACACGTCCGCTATTCGACGGCCGGCGCGAGCGAGCTGCGCAACGCGCAACCGTTCTGCGCAACGACCGACGGCGGCCCAGTCGCGATCGCCCACAACGGAAATCTCGTCAACGCGCTCGCGATTCGCCGCGAACTCGAAGGCCGCGGCGCGATCTTCAGCACGACGGCGGACAGCGAGACGATCGTCCAGTTGCTCGCGCGATCCCGCGAGCGCACCCAGGAGGAACGCCTGATCGACGCGCTCTCGCGGGTCAAGGGCGCCTACAGCCTCGTCTTGATGACGGGCGACTCGCTGATCGCCGCGCGTGACCCCTACGGATTCCGCCCGCTCTGCCTCGGGCGCCTCGATCGCGCCTGGGTGGTCGCGAGCGAAACCTGCGCGCTCGACCTGATCGGCGCCGAGCACGACCGCGACCTCGAACCCGGCGAGCTCGTGGTCATCAAGCGCGGTCGGATCCGCACCCTGCGCCCGTTCAAACAGCAGGCGCAAGAGCGCTTCTGCATCTTCGAATACATCTACTTCGCGCGGCCCGATTCGAATATCAACGGCCATAACGTCTACGTCTACCGCAAGGAGTTGGGTCGAATGCTCGCGCGCGAACACCCGGTGAGCGCCGATCTGGTCGTGCCGGTGCTCGACTCCGGCAACACCGCGGCGCTCGGTTACGCGGAGGAGATCGGCATCCCCTACGAGCAGGCGATCATCCGAAATCACTACGTGCGCCGCACCTTCATCGAACCCACGCAGTCGATCCGACACTTCGGCGTCAAGGTCAAGCACAACGCGGTCTCGAGCGTCTTGCAGGGCAAGCGAGTCGTGCTCGTCGACGACTCGATCGTGCGCGGGACCACGCTGATCAAGTTGGTGGCGATGTTGCGCAACGCGGGCGCGTCCGAAGTTCACCTGCGGATTTCGGCTCCGCCGACGATCGGGCCCTGCCATTACGGCATCGACACGCCGACGCGAGAAGAGTTGATCGCGAGCCACCACACGGTCGACGAGATCTGCGAGCGGATCGGCGCGGATTCCCTCGGCTATCTCTCGCTCGAGGGCCTGCGCGCGAGCGCCAAGGCGCTCAAGGGCGGCTTCTGCGACGCCTGTTTCTCCAACGAGTACCCGGTTGCCGTCGAGCAGGAAGACAATCCCCCGCAGCTTTCGCTGTTTCGCAGCATCGACGGCGAAGAGGTCTGAGCGAGCGCTCGGCCAGGCGCCTGCTGGATCGAGTAATATCATTTCAAAACAGTAGGTTATGTAGTTAGTTGCGTACCTCGGGAGATCCGCCCGGGGCCCGATGGCCGCGCTCTTCGGGTTTCTCCGAAGTTGAGCCGGCCGCTCCGCCGACCGATAACGCGAGCGGGACATTCCGTCGTTTTGAGCGAGGGGCGAGCGTGGGCACCCGGTCAAGGGTCCTCTATCGGGAATTCGCGAGTGCAGAGGAATTCCAGCGCGAACACACCGCCAATCTGATGAATGGCGGCGTGTTCATCGCGACCGAAGAGCCCGCTGAGTCGCGCGAGACCGTTTCGGTGGAACTCGCGCTCGCGGGCGTGTCCAAGCGGGTTCGGCTCGACGGAGAGATCGTCCACATCATTCCGCCCGAGATGGCGCAGGCCGGCGCGCTGCCCGGTGTGGCGGTCCAGTTCGCGTGCACCCAGACGGCGCTTCGAGCCGCGCTGGAGCCGTTCATCCAGGCCGCGGGCGCGCCTCGCCCGGCGCCGCTCGAAGTCGGTCGCCGCAAGGCGCCGCGCATGCCCGCCCAGGTGCCGATCCGGATCCAGGCGCCGGAGTTCTCGCTGTCCGCCCACACCCGCGACATCAGCCTGTGCGGCGTGCTGGTCTCGGTACCCGGCGAGTCGGTACCCATCGGGACTCGGGTTCAGTTGACCATCGATCATCCGACCAACGGTGAATCGCTCGACGTCGACGCGACCGTGACGCGCCAGGTGGCGGGTCAGGGCGGCGTCGTCGCAATTGCGATCGAATTCGATCCGCCCCTAGAACAACAAGACGAAGTGCGTCGTTTCATCGCCGATCTCCAGAGCGCAGAACACAGCCGGCGCCTTGGCGGTATGCACGGTTCGCTCCAAGAGATCGGGCCGCAGAACCTGCTCCAGATGCTCGGCAAGACGGCGCCCAGCGGGACGCTGACCGTCACCAACGACAATGAGGAGGCCGTCGTCGGCTTCGAGAATCAGATGCTGTGTTACGTGCAGCTCGGGCCGATCAGTGGAATGAAGGCGCTGACGCGCGTGATCGGTTGGGGCGAGGGCTCGTTCGAATTCCACGCGCGGCTCGAGCCGATGGAGTCCGACCAGCAGCCGATGCTGCTCGACGCGGCGCTGCTCGAGGCCACCCGCAACCTCGACGAACTCGGGACGCTCGATCTCAGCGTGCTTCTGCCCGACTCCAAGGTGCGCTTCCAGTCCGCACCCGCGGGCCCCGGTGGCGCCGATGTCTCCAAGGTGGAGAACGCGGTGCTCGATCTCGCGCGTGCTGGGTTCACGATCCGGCGCATCGTCGACATGATCCCGGAACCCGATGTCGAGATCCTGCGCGCGCTGACCTTCCTCGCCGACCTCGGATCGATCGTCATCACCCCACGCTGAGTTCGGCTGCGGTTTCGCGTCGGCGATCAGCGCGACACGACGGTTTCGTGCAAGAAGTTTTCGTCGTCTCGATCCGGGTGGTCGATGTTGTAGTGAAGTCCCCGGCTCTCGCGTCGAAGCGCGGCCGATTCGACCGCGAGTCGCGCCACGGTGGCCAGATTGCGCAGCTCGATCAGATCGGGCGTGAGCTTCCAATCCCAGTAGTACTCGGTGATTTCGCTGCGAAGCAGTTCGATCCGCCGGCGTGCGCGTTCCAGCCGTCGATCGCTGCGCACGATGCCTACGTAGTTCCACATCAGCCGTCGGATCTCTTCCCAGTTCTGCGTGATCACGACGGCTTCTTCGCTCTCGGTGACTCCGCCTTCTTCCCACGCGGGCGCATCGATCGGCTCGCGCGAGAGGTCGCGCAGCCGGCGGCCCGTCGCCGCCGCGGCGGCGTCCGCAAACACGAGGGCTTCGAGCAGCGAATTCGAGGCCAGCCGATTGGCGCCGTGGAGCCCGGTGCACGCGACTTCGCCGGCCGCGAAGAGGTTTGGCAGATCGGTTTCGCCCGAAATGTCGGTGCGCACACCCCCGCACCAGTAGTGGGCGGCGGGCACGACGGGGATCGGTTGCGTGGTGAGGTCGAAGCCGAAATCCGCGCAGCGCGCGTGGATGTTCGGGAACCTCTCGCGCAAGAATTCCGCGTCGCGGTGCGTGATGTCCAGGAATACGGAATCGTCGCCCGAGCGCTTGAGTTCGCTGTCGATTGCGCGCGCCACCACATCGCGCGGAGCCAGATCCTTCATCGCGTGGTAGCGCTGCATGAAGGCGTCACCGTCCGCGGTGCGCAGGATTCCGCCCTCGCCACGCACGGCTTCGCTGATCAGGAAGCTCTTGGCGAGCGGGTGGAAGAGGCAGGTCGGGTGGAACTGCACGAATTCCATGTTGGCAAGGCTGGCGCCGGCCCGGTACGCCATCGCCATGCCGTCGCCCGACGCGATGTCCGGATTGCTGGTGTAGAGGTAGACCTTCCCCGCGCCGCCGGTCGCGAGCAGCGTGATCGGCGCGCAGAATCGGAGCACGCGTTCGGTCTTGACGTCGAACACGTAGGCGCCGAGCGCGCGGTCGGCGCCCGCCAGCCCTGCACGCTCGACGCTGAGCAGATCGACCGCGCAGTGGGTCTCGAACAGCGTGATGTTGGGATGCGCGCGGACGCGCGCGATCAGCGCGCGCTCGATCTCCTGGCCGGTCGCGTCGCGGTGGTGAAGGATGCGCCGATGGCTGTGACCGCCCTCCTGGCCGAGGTCGAATGCGACATCCGATCGGGCGCTGTCCGGGCTCGCGGGATCGAAGTCGGCCCCGAGCTTGAGCAACTGGTCGATCATCGCGGGCGCGCGCTCGACGACCCGATGGACGACGTCTTCGCGGCACAGGCCCGCGCCCGCGTTGATGGTGTCCCGCGCGTGGGCTTCGAAGGAATCCTCGTTGTCGAGTACGGCCGCGATTCCGCCCTGGGCCCAGTTCGTCGCCGAATCGGCTACGCGCTTCTTGGTGACGATCGCGACCGTCCCGTACTGGGCGACCTGGAGGCTGTAGAAGAGTCCGGCGATCCCGCTCCCGATGACGAGGACATCGGAATCGTGGCGTTCGGGCACGCGTGTCTCCGCACGTTCCGGGCGCGGCTCGGAGGCTTCGGCCTAAGGGAGAGCCCGGAATTCTCCGAAAAGGGAACTTCGGCGAAGGAAAGCCGAGTGTACCCGTGGGGTTGCCGACAGTCGAGCAGTCCCCGCGGGGAGCGCGCATTGCGTGGCCCGCAATGTGATCGAAACGAACGGGGGTCGAGGTGCTGCGCCGATTCTGGCCAAAGTGTGCGACTCGCGCGCTGCTGTGCGGCCTGCTGCTGCTTTCCGCAGCGTCGGCGCCGGCCGCGGCTCAGATCTACACCTTCGTCGACGCGCGTGGCGTCAGCCATTTCAGCAACGTTCCCAATGACCCGCGCTATGTCGCGATCCCGAGCCCGCGGCGGGAGCCCCAGCCGTCGCGGCTGTACGTGCCGCGCTACATCGGATACGACGGCTTGATTCGGCTCACCGCGCTCGAATACGGCGTATCCCCGGCCCTCGTCAAGGCGGTCATCGCCGCCGAGTCGCGCTTCGATCCCGATGCGGTTTCGCGCAAGGGCGCCCAGGGCCTGATGCAGCTGATGCCGACGACGGCTTCGCAACTCGGTGTCACGGACGCATTCGAAGCCGATCAGAACGTGCGCGGCGGCGTTCGCTATCTGCGCGAGATGCTCGACCGCTACGGCGACATGGCCCGCGCGCTCGCCGCCTACAACGCGGGCCCGACGGCGGTCGATCGCTACCGCGGCATTCCCCCTTATCCCGAAACGCGGGCTTACGTGCAGCGGGTTATGACCTACTATCGCCACTACCATGGCGATTTCGGTCGATGACGGACCGGCAGGCGCGGCCCGTTCCGTGGCCGAGCCGAGCCGGATCATGCGCGAGAAGTTCTGGAACCTTCCGAACACGATCACCGTCGTGCGCGTGGGAGTCGTGCCGATCCTGCTGCTCCTGCCGTGGTTCTCGGACCGGCCCGGCAGCCTCTTCATCGGTTGGTGTTTCACGCTCGCGGCGTTCTCGGACCTGCTCGACGGCTGGCTCGCGCGCCGCGGGCAACAGGTCACGCGCATCGGCAAGCTGCTCGACCCGCTCGCCGACAAGCTGATCGTTTCGACCGCGCTGATCGTGCTCGTCGCGACCGACCGCATCGAAAACTGGGCGGCCTGGATGGCCGTGGTGATCGTGGGACGCGAACTCGCGGTGACGGGGCTGCGCGGGCTCGCATCGTCGCAGGGGCAGGTGATGGCGGCCTCGGGCTATGGAAAACTCAAGACCTTCGCGCAAAACGTCGCGATCGGAGCCATGATCTTCCACTATCCGAAGCTGATCTTTTCGTTCCACGATATTGGATTGGCGCTGCTGGGCCTCGCGACGCTGCTCACGCTCTGGTCCGGTTACGCGTATTTTGCGGATTACTTCCGCGCAGATGGGAGAGGCGACCCGCCTGAATCCGGGAGCACCGCATGAAGCAATTGCAGCAGCTGAAAAAGAAGATCGACGCGCGCGACATTCGCGTGGGCGTGATGGGCCTGGGCTACGTCGGGCTTCCGCTCGCGGTCGGCTTCGCGAAGGCCGGCGTGAAAGTGATCGGCTTCGACCTCGACGGGCAGAAGATCCGCTCGATCCAGGATGGCATTTCCTACATCGACGACGTTCCCACCGAGGACCTCGCGGCGGCGCGGGCCGCGCGCAAACTTCACGCCACGACCGATTTTGGCGAACTCGCGCAGTGCGACGTGATCAACGTCTGCGTTCCGACGCCGCTCACCAAGACCAAGGACCCCGACGTCTCGTACATCGTGCGCGCCGTCGAAGACATCTGCAAATGCCTGCGCGCGGGCCAGCTGATCATCCTCGGCAGCACCACCTATCCGGGCACCACCCACGACCTCTACGTGCCGATGCTCGAAGCCGGCGGCTTGAAGGTGGGCGAGGATTTCGCGGTCGCGTTCGCGCCCGAGCGTATCGATCCCGCGAACAAGGAATTCGACGTGCGCCAGGTTCCGAAGGTCGTCGGCGGCGAAACTCCATTGTGTACAGAGCTGGCCACCCAGGTGTTTCGACTCGTCTTCGACGAAATTGTTCCGGTCTCTTCGACCCAGAGCGCCGAGATGGTGAAGCTGCTCGAAAACACCTTCCGCGCGATCAACATCGGCCTCGCCAACGAAGTCGCGCTGATGTGCGAGCGGCTCGGCCTCGACGTCTGGGAAGTGATCGACGCCGCCGCCACCAAGCCCTACGGCTTCATGAAGTTCCTGCCGGGCCCGGGCCTCGGCGGCCACTGCATTCCCGTCGATCCCGCCTACCTGTCGTGGAAGATGCGCTCGCTGAACTTCCAGGCGCGCTTCATCGATCTAGCGACCGAGATCAACGGCCAGATGCCGCGCTACGTCGCCGACCGCATCAACGATCTGCTCAACAAAGACCGCATCGCACTCAACGGCGCGAAGATCCTGATCCTTGGCGCCGCCTACAAGTCGAACGTGTCCGACATGCGCGAATCGCCCGCCCTCGACGTGATGCGCCTGCTCGTCCAGAAGGGTGCCGACATCCGCTACTCGGACCCCCACGTTCACGAGATCGAACTCGATGGCACGACCTACAAGAGCGCCGACCTCACGGACGATCTGCTCGGCGAAGTCGACATCGCCGTCGTCATCACCCAGCACGCCGGCGTCGACTACGCGCGCGTCGTCGCGCGCTGCCACCGCATCTTCGACACCCGCAACGCCACCCGCGACGTCGCGAAAGGCCGCGAAAAGATCACCAAGCTCTAGCGATCGGCGCGTCGCAGCATTGGCTGGATGCTGGGGCAGAGGCCTGGTTGTTCGAGAGGCCCCATTGATGCAAAACCCCGGTTTAACGGCCAGCGGCGGCCTTGGCGCGCCAACCCTTGACGGGGCGCCGCAGTCCAGCTTGAATGAAGATTCTTCCAGGCACGAGTAGCTCAGTTGGTAGAGCGCCACGTTGCCAACGTGGGGGTCGCCGGTTCGAGCCCGGTCTCGTGCTCCAGAAAAACAGAATGCCCTCGGCCAGTTGGGTCGGGGGCATTTTTGTTGGCGGGGTTGCACGCTCGGAAGTACAGCCAACGTGCAGCCAAATTCGAAGGCAATCTCGAGGGGCATCGCCTCGAATGCTGCGGCGTGCTCGCACATGGCTTTCTGCGGTTGCACTGCGATGTCTGCAAGCTCGATCGCCTGGTTCCCTTCTCGTGCAAGCGGCGCGGCTTCTGTCCCTCGTGCGGCGGTCGGCGCATGGCCGATACCGCGGCGCACCTGGTGGACTGCGTCCTGCCCCACGTGCCCATTCGCCAATGGGTTCTGACACTGCCCTATCCGCTCCGCTACCGCTGCGCGTACAACGCGAGGCTGACCAGCCAGGTACTGCACGCCTTTCTTCGCGCGCTCTTTGCCGAGCTCCGCCGGCGCGCGAAAAGACAATGGGACTTGGTTCGAGGCCAATGCGGCACGGTCAGCTTCATCCAGAGATTTGGTTCGGCGCTGAACCTGAATGTCCACTTCCACACCCTGGCACTCGACGGCGTATACACCTGCGCCCCTGATGCGACAGCGAACCCCCGCTTCCGCGCCTTGGCCCCGCCGAGCGCGGACGAAGTGGCGCGGGTTCTCGCCGGCACCGCCCGGCGAATCCACAGGCTTCTCGAATCCCGTGCAGATAGCGACGACGACGCGTTTGCTCGAGACGAGCCACTCCTCGCGCACCTCACCGCGGCGTCTTTGCGCACGCGCATCGCAACGGGCGACCAGCAGGGCGAGCGCTGGCGGCGCCTCGGGGACCGTGTCGACCCCAACGAGCTGAGCGCAGACGCCGAGGCCTCGCCGCCTGTACCCGCGTACGGAGGCATGAGCCTCCACGCCGGCGTCGGCGTACCCGCGCGCGATCGCCGACGCCTGGAGCGCCTGATTCAATATGTGGCGCGACCGCCGCTCGCCCACGACCGACTCGAAAAACGCCCGGATGGTCGACTCACACTTCGCCTCAAGACCCGCTGGCGCGACGGAACGACGCACATCCTGATGGAGCGAAGCGAGCTGATCGAGCGACTCGTACCGCTGATTCCACCCCCGCGCGCCCACCAGGTGCGGTATCACGGGATCCTGGCGCCGTGTGCGAGCCAGCGGGGTTGGATCGTGCCTGAACCGGCGACAGCGTTAGGCGTACCCCAATGCCATTCGCCGGGTTCGAGCGCGGTCGAGAGTTTTCCGACTGGTGGCGAATTACGTGAACCAAGGGGGGAAGACAAGGGCGAACGAAACGCAGACCACCGAACCGGCGTGAACCAAGGAGCCGATTGTGACCATCTGCCCGGGAGTGCGGCAGGGAGCGCTTTTCCCACGCCAGCCAGCGCCGTTCCACCGACCACACCCCCGCGCCGACTCGCCTGGGCCGCACTGCTCCAGCGGGTCTTCGAAGTGGATGCGCTTCGCTGTCCTGGCTGCGGCGCCCGCATGCGCTTGCTTGCGGCCATCGAAGACCCCGAGGTGGCCCGGAAGATCCTCGAGTGCCTCGATCTACCCGCGCGTGCCCCCCCGCTCGAACCCGCACCAAGCAGCGCCGCGCTCGGGCCCGAGACCGATTTTGCAGATCAAGAGCAGCAAAGCTGGGAGTTCGATCAGACGCCACCCGACGCAGACAGCACTGGATAGGCCGAGAGCCGCCCGGCCGATGCCAACCCCGGTCCTCGGGTCACCCCTGCGCCTGCCGCCGGCGCAGACACCCACGACGCACAGCTCCAGCGACCCCAACCCGCGTCACCCGGTTGAAATCGCCCCGACATGGGGCAGTATTGCCCCTCATCAAGCCAACTTTACCGAATGCGTGTTATCAGACCTTGCTGAAAACGCGGCTTATTCTTCCTATCTTCGTGGCAACCGCGCTGCGCTTGAATCCGAACCTTTCCCTGCCGCTGACGGCACGCGCTGCCGCCACACAGGCCGCGATTTCGACCGATGCGAGCGCGACCTGGGAAACGTCATTTGCCGACTATGATCTCGCGATCGAACGAGATCCAAAGAACGCAACGGCGTGGCTGTGGCGCGGGATCAATCATATGACGATCGGGTATTTCGACTTGGCCGAGAAGGACCTTCTGCAGTGCCAAAACGTTGATCCCGCTTACGAAAATTGCCGCAGGTGGATGGCTATGCTGCGCTTGGATCAGGGGCGCAACGAGGAAGCAATTGCACTGTACGAAGCCGGTTTGAAGAAAGGTTTCTTCAATCAAAATGCACAATTCGCGCAGGCTTACGCCGCACAGGGAAACAAGGTGATGGCACTGGCCTTGCTGGCGTCACATTTTTCCGATGTGCCGAACCTGATCGAGCCGATCTTCCGCTCCTTGGCCGATCCTGCCTTTACCGCGAGCGAGAGAAAGGACGCGCTTGTCATTCTGGATAGCCTCTCCGGCCAGACGGCCAATCTATCCGATGCCCGTCTGCTTCTGCGCGACTACGATCACATCTCCATCACCGACCCTGACACCCACTATTGGTGGGTGCGAAGCGATCCCGTCTTTTTTAAGTCAGCGGCGCGCAAGAGGTTAATGCGGGCTTGGAAGCTGCCTGACTATTGGCGCAAGCTCGGCTTCCCGCCGCAGTGCCATGCGGTGGGCGCCGACGATTTCGAGTGCAACTGAACCATCATGACAACCGAGCCATGCGCCCCATGCAGAAATTTCTGAGTGAACTTCAGCGGCGCAAAGTCCTGCGGATCGCGTCGGGCTATGTCGTGGCGGGGTGGATCATTCTGCAGGTCGCGCTGTCGCTGCAGAGCGCCCTGAAACTGCCGGACTGGTTTGCGATTATCGTCGTCTCCCTGCTGGTCATCGGTTTTCCGATTGCAATGGTGCTTAGCTGGTTTTTCGAGATCACACCCGAGGGGATCAGGCGCACTGTGGCCTCGG
>CAZBSV010000035.1:0-9695 GCA_964494795.1 uncultured Spirochaetales bacterium
GATGGAACTCGAACTGACCGGACGCTTCTCGACCCTCACCGACCTCTTGATGGGAGCCTGTGAATTCGTTCCGGTGGTCCTGGTCTGGCTCGCGTTCTTTCCGCCCGTCGCGTATCGCAGATGGTTCGAAGGCCGCGCCAATACGGCCCGCGCGAAGCGCTCCGACGCAGCAGGTTCGTGAAATCCGACGAGAAAGCCGCGAACACGACGCATGCTAAGGCGATCTGATCGCTCCCCGCAGCGCCGCGCTCGATTGCGTTCCATGCGCCGAAGCTTCAGCCAGCTCAGCCGAGCGCGGGCCGCTGGCGGCTCCAGTCGAGCCAGCTGCGCGTGCGCGAGAGCGCGGCGCCGACGCGGAATACGCTGATGTCGTCGAAGGGGCGACCGACGATCTGGATGCCGCTGGGCATACCGCTCGTCGTAAAGCCAGACGGAACAGCGAGCACCGGACAGCGGCTGAACATGTTGAACAACATCGTCATCACCCAGCTTCCGTCGGCGAGCACGGGCGTGCCGTCGACTTCGAAGTCCTGCCACGAGGGCAGATCGGCGGGAATGTCAGGGACCGCGACGGTCGGGCAGACAAAGGCGTCGTAGGCTTCGAAGAGCGGACCGAGGTGATCGCGCCAGATGCGACCGGCGCCCAACACGCAGGCGCGAAAATCTCGCGCCGTAACCTGGGCGTTTTGCGCGGCAAAGCCCGGCGTGTAGTCGCAGACCTCGTCGCGGTGCTGCTCCATGGCGTCGGCGAAAGCCGGAGCGTGCAGATGGTCGCCCCAATGATTGGCGAGACGCGTGGCTTCGGCCGCCCAGTCGATCGCCACCTCGGACAGCCGCGCACCGGCTTCGCGCAGCGCGTCGAGCGCGTCCTGGGTGTTGCGGCGAACCTCTGGAGCCAGTTTGTGGAAGCCGAGATCGAACGAGTAGGCGACGCGCATGCCCGCGACGCCCTCGAGTGTCTCTGGAATTCGCACGCTCTCACGCACGCTGGCGTGGTCGGCCGGGTGGATGCCCGACATCGCGTTCTGCATCAGCGCGCTGTCCTGCACGCTGCGCGTCATCGGGCCGATGTGGTTGTAGACGTCGAAGCTGGTCGACGCGCACTCGGGGTTGCGGCCGTAGGGGGGCTTGAAGCCGACCACCCCGCACATGGCGGCGGGCATGCGGATCGAGCCGCCGCTGTCCGTGCCGGTCGCCAGTGTGGTGGTACCCGCCGCGAGCGCCGCCGCCGAGCCACCGGAGGAACCACCCGGGGTGTTCTTCGGGTTCCAGGGGTTGCGGGTGACGCCGTGAAGCCGCGAGTAGCACACCCACGCCCAGCAGAACTCGGGACAAGTGGTGCGCGCGTGCAGGATCGCGCCGGCCTCGAGCAAGCGCTCCACCGACGGATTGCTGTGTGGGTCGACGTGGTCGCGCAGGAAGACGGAGCCGGATGTCGTGCGCCTGCCCGCGATGGCGGTGTCGTCCTTGACGGCGAGCGGAATGCCTTCGAGCGCGCGCGGCGCGGGACCCCTGCCCGCGTAGCGCGCGGCGGCTTTGCGCGCCTGCTCGCGCGCCTCGTCGAAGTAGGTATCCGCAAATGCGTTGATGATCGGCTCGACGCGCTGCGCGCGCTCGATCAACGCCTCGAGCAGATCCAGCGGCGAAAGCGCGCGCTCGCGAAACAGCGCCAACGCTTCGGTAGCGGACAGGTAGATCAGATTCGAACGCTCCATCGTCGCTTCTCCAACTCTCTGTGATCCACCAATGGGTGTCATGCGGCTATGTGCAAGCGGCAGTGTGATTCTAGCTTGCGGGGTGCGCGATTTTCCAAGCTGATTTCCCGGCAAATTGATTTCTCGACAAATTGATTCCTCGACAAATCGGACCGCGCACAGAACCTCGCGCCGCGTCTAATCGACCTGTGTCGACTCGTCGCCGCTGGCTTGCGCGTCTTGGAGCCGGGGGTGGATCGCGGCCGCCGTGTGGCGCGTGGGCGGCATCTCGCTTTGCGCTCCCTTCGTGTTCTTCCAGAGGATCTCGTTCATCAGCGTCATCGGGATCCGATCGGGCTTCGAGAAATCGATCGCGAGCGACTGCTGCGCCATCGGCGCATCGGGAGCGTTGCGCGCAGAGAGCGAAACGGCGGGCGCGAGCGCCGTGTACGGCCGTAGGTTCGGAACCTGGACGAAGGCCGCGGACATCGGCGTCGCGAGCGCGTCGTACTTGCTCATGGGTTCCGCACCGAGGATCAGCTCCATGGTTCGCAGCGCCGAGACCGTGGAATAGAACGTCGAATCGACGGCGCCCGTCTGCGTGTAGGGGCTGATCACGAGCGCGATCGAGCGATGCCCATCGACGTGATCGTGCCCGTCCTGGGCGTCGTCCTCCATCACGAAGATGGCGGTGTTGGGCCAGAACGCGGAGTGAGAAACCGCCTCGACCAGCCGGCCCAGAGCGAGATCGTTGTCCGCGAGCATCGCGGCCGGGCTCGGCGCGCCCGGTGTCGAGCCGGAGGTGTGGTCGTTCGGCAGGCACACGAACTGCATGCGCGGCATCGCGCCGGCCTGCTGGTAACCCCGGAACAACTCGAGCCAGCGGTCGATGCGCGCCTGGTCGGTGATGCTCAGATCCCAACCGGGGTAGAGCAGGTCGGTGTAGCCCACGAGCCCGGGCATCGACTCGTCGACGACGGGCGGATTGCCCATGTAAAAGCCGAAGTTGTAGTAGGAGACTCCGGCGCGCGCGAGACTGTCCCACAGAAAAGTCTCGCCCGGCTGCTCGCCCGGCAACCCCGCCTCTTCCGAGACGTAGCCGATCGAGATGAAGCCGCCGAAGTCGTAGGGTCGGTCGAAGTCCGCGTAGTTGAGCGGCCAGTTCTTTTGAATGTAGGAGTTGGCGTTCGCACCGTTCGACCAGCTCCAGCCGTCGGCCGACACTTCGGCGTCCGAGTAGAAGTTGTCGAACGTGACGAAGCGCCGCGACAGCTCGTGGTGATT
This sequence comes from uncultured Spirochaetales bacterium, assembly GCA_964494795.1. Classification (GTDB taxonomy): domain Bacteria; phylum Myxococcota_A; class UBA9160; order UBA9160; family SMWR01; genus JACZVU01. The sequence continues at coordinate 2,979 of CAZBSV010000035.1, forward strand.
CGGCGTGACCGGCTCACCGAAGAGTACGAGCGAGGGATCCCCATTGCCGACTTCGAGATCGCCCAGGATCTGATCGTAGGTGCGGTTCTCTTTCAGCACGTAGATGACGTGTGTGATCGGGGACGGCTCTCCAGCCTGGCTCGGCACCACGTTCCCCGTGGCGGGGGCCGGCGGGTCGTCGAAGCGGTTGTTCGAGAAGACGCGCTCGGTGTAGCCTTCGAGCTGCATGGCCGACGGAACGCGGATGCGCGACAGCGTTCCGTGTAGCATCGACGGCCAGTAGACGCCGTCTCCCACCGGGCCGATGCCGAGGCCTTTCATGTTCGCCACGAAGAGCGTCTTCCCCGAGCGATCGACGGCGGCGGCGCTCGGATACCAGCCCGTCGGAATCAGACCCCGAACGCTGTCGCCTTCGGTGCTGCCGGCCGGCGCCAATGCCACGACCGCGATGTCGTTGTCGCCGGCGTTGGCGACGTAGAGCGTCTTGCCATCCGGGCTCAGCGCGAGCGCATTTGGGCTGGCGCCGACCAGGGCCCCCGCATAGGGGCGCAGATCGATCTCGCGCAGCCAGGCAGCGCGCTTGCCGTCGAGAACGCTCAGATTGTCGGAGTCGGTGTTCGTCAGGTAGATTTCGTCGCTCGTGTGGCTCGCAAGGATGGCGCTCGGATGGGTTCCCGTCTCGAGCGTCGCGACGGCTTTGCGCAGCGCGATGTCGACGACGGACACCGTGCGCGCGCCCCAGTTCGTGACGAATGCGAGCGTGCCGGAGCGATTGAGCGCCACGCCGTACGGCAGGTGGCCGACGGGAATTTCTGCGAGCTGCTGGTGGGCGACCGGATCCACGACGAAGAGCGCGTCGGCCAGATTGCCGGCCACGTAGAGCTGGGAGCCGTCGGCGGATACCGCGATGCCGGCCGGGTAGGCGGGCGACCCGCGCTGACTCGCGAGCGGGATCGGCGGGCCTTCCTCGAGCACGCCGTCGAGCACGCTGAAGCTTTGCACCGAGTTTCCCGCCCCGTCCGCCGCATACACGCTGCGGCCGTCGGGCGAGAATGCGAGACCCAGGTAGAAGCTCCGCGCGCTGCTCTCTTCCGACGGCCCGGTACCGCCATCCTCGCCAGCCTGCGCGCGAAAGGCCTGGCGCACGCTGGCATCCGCGGGGTCCACCACCAACAGCGAGTGGTCGCGGTAGCCGCCGGTCAGCACCACGAGCAGCTCACCCGACGGATGCAGCGCAATCGCGAGCGGTCCGGGGCCGACGTCGACCTGGGTTCCCGCTGGAGTGATTCGCCAGCCCTGGGGCGTGACCGCGCTGCCGTCCCCCTTCGGACCCGCCATCCGCGCGTCGCTACACGCAAACTGCGCCGCCCACAGCGCGAGCGCGATGGCTAGGCATCCCACCCGCGAAACCGGGGCTCGCCGAGCAGCGCGCATGCGCTGGTTGGTATCGACACGCGCCATGAAGAGTCCCCTCCGCTGAGTCGACGGATCATGGGCCCTCCGGGGCCGCATCTCAAGCCGTTTTCTTCGAGAGTCGCGCGACGATGTACGCGCGCCGCGCGGAGATCGCGCGCTGCGCCCGTTCGGTTTCGGGGCTCGAGAAGGCTACTCTCCCGTCTCGGCTGCGGGCTGCGACCACACGGGTCGCTGGCTTCGCGGCGCGACGCGCGAGCGCTCCCCGCCCATGAGTTCCGCAACCAACACTCCCGTTTGGACCGAAGGCGCGAGCTTCTTGCCGACTCGGCGCGAGGAGATCGACGCGCTCGGCTGGCAGCAGCCCGATGTCATCTTCGTTTCGGGCGACGCTTATGTGGATCACCCGTCTTTTGCAGCCGCAATCTTGGGGCGCTGGCTCGCCCACCACGGCTTCAAGGTCGCGGTGCTCGCGCAGCCCGACTGGCGCAGCGCGGACGCCTGGCGGCAGCTCGGTGCGCCGCGCCTGTTTTACGCGGTGAGCGCGGGCGCGATGGACTCGATGATCAACCACTACACGGCGAACCGGAAGCGCCGCAATGCCGACGCCTACTCGCCGGGCGGTGAGATCGGACGCCGACCCGACCGGGCCAACGCCGTGTACGCGCAGCGCTGCCGCGAGGCCTTCAAGGGCGTTCCGGTCGTGGCCGGCGGAGTGGAAGCTTCGCTGCGGCGGGTTTCCCACTACGACTACTGGTCCGATCGGGTGATGCCGAGCAGCCTGGTCAGTTCCAAGGCCGACCTCGTGGCGTTCGGAACCGGCGAGCGCACGATCCTCGCCATCGCGCAGGGCCTCGAGCGCGGCGAGAGCATTCGCGACCTGCGGCGACTGCGGGGCGTCGCCTACCTGCTCGGCCAGAACGAAGCTCTCGCGGAAGATCACGCCTTCGACGCCGCCAATGATGGCGTCTCGGTCGAACTCCCGAGCCACGAAGAGGTAACCAAGGATCCGATCGCGTTCGCGCGCGCGACGCGGCTGCTGCACCGCGAGACCAATCCGCTGAACGCGCGCCGCCTGATCCAGGCGCACGGCGGCCGGCGCGTCGTCATCAACCCGCCGCCGCACGGGCTTTCGGAAGCCGAAATGGACGCCGTGCACGGGCTTCCCTACACGCGAAAGCCACACCCAGGCTATGCGAGCGCGGGAGAAATTCCCGCCTGGCGCGTAATCGCAGACTCGGTGCAGATCATGCGGGGTTGTTTTGGCGGCTGCACGTTCTGCTCGATCACGCTCCATCAGGGGCGCGCGATCCAGAGCCGCAGCAAGGAGTCCGTGCTCGCGGAAGTGCGCGGCCTGGCAAGCAGTCCGGACTTCAAGGGCCAGATCAGCGATCTCGGGGGGCCGACCGCGAACATGTACCGCATGCGCTGCTCACAGCCGGAAACGGAAGCAAAGTGCCGCCGACTCTCCTGCGTCAGCCCGAAGATCTGCAAGCTGCTCGATACCAGCCACGCGCCGCTCGTCGAACTGATGCGCGAGAGCCGCAAAGTGAAAGGCATCAAGAAGGTCCAGATCGCCTCGGGGATTCGCATGGACCTCGCCCGCAACGAACCCGAGTACCTGAGCGAACTGGTGAAGCATCACGTCGGCGGCCATCTCAAGGTGGCGCCCGAGCACGTGAGCGACAACGTGCTCGCCATGATGAAAAAGCCCGCGCAGTCCACCTTCGAGGAGTTCTCGGAGCGCTTCCGCACGGCGTCGAAGCGGGCCGGTAAGGATCAGTTCCTGGTGCCCTACTTCATCGCCAGCCATCCCGGCAGCGGACTCACGGAGATGATCGAGTTGGCGCTCTTCCTCAAGAAGAACGGGCATCGACCGCGCCAGGTGCAGGATTTCATCCCGGCGCCGATGGACATCGCCACCTGCATGTACCACACGGGTCTCGATCCGGAGACGCTGAAGCCCGTGCAGGTTGCAACCCGCCCGAGCGATCGGTCCCTGCAGCGCGCGCTGCTTCAGTTCTTTTTGCCCGAGAACTATTTCGAGGTCAAAAAGGCGCTCACGCTCGCCGGCCGCGCAGACCTGATCGGAGACGGGCCGGAGTGCCTGATCCCGGCCCGCCCCTCGCAGCTCGCGCGCGAGGCCCGCGACGCGAAAGCAGCCGACAAGAAGCAGCGCGGCGAGAAGCAACGCGGCGAGCAGGGCGCTTCGCGCGACGCCGAGCGCAAAACACGCAAGGGTTACCGCTGGGCGGCGCGAAAAGGCCGCCCAAGCTGAGGGAAAATACGGTGAGCGAAAATACAGTGAGCGAAAATACAGCGCGCTGAACGCAGGAGCGATAGTCTCCGCTCGCCCGTCGGGTTTGGTTTGGCGGAGCACGGAGGCCACAGAAACGATCATGGCAACACGTCGAAAGAAGAGCGCAGGAAAGAAACGGGCCGGCTCGAAGAAGCAGGCCGGCTCGAAGAAGCGGGCCGCTCCCAAGAAGAAAACGGGCTCGAAGAAGAAAGCTGCCGCGAAGAAGAAGGCTGGCTCGAAGAAGAAAGGCGCCGCGAAGAAAAAAGCTGGCTCGAAGAAGAAAGCCGCTTCCAGCAAGACGCAGGCCCGAGCGATGGCAAAAACGAGCAGTGCGAACACGACCTCGAGCAGCGGAGTCGTCTACAGCGACATCCGCAACGCGTTGCAGGCCTCGATCGCGAGTCGCCTGCTCTGAGAATCTGACGCAGGCCGTTCGAGGCGCGATCGCCGCGCAGCGCGATCCCCAGCCTTAGCGCAGCGCGATCCCCATCCTTAGCGCAGCGCGATCCCCATCGTTAGGGGTGGATTTCGACGGCCACTCCGATGGAAACGCGCTGCGCGAGAAAATCGAGTTGTTCGTCGGTGATCGCGATGCAGCCGTACGTCCAGTCGAGAAATTCGGATTCGCCGCGCCAGCGTGGGCCTTCGCCGTGGATGCCGATCTGGCCCCCGATCGGCGTGTCGGGGGGCGGGAGTTCGCCGCGCGCGCGGGCGGCCGCGATGCGCGCGTGATCGGCGGTGGACACACGGCCATCCGACAGCGCTCGATCGGCGTCTTCGGCTGACGGATAATCGATCGGGATGAATCCGTGGAAGCGGCTGGGCTCGAGATCTCCCGCGATCCGGTAGCGTCCTTCGGGTGTGCGCAGATCGCCGATCTGGATTTTCGTGCCGCGGGGTTCGCGGCCGATGGCGGCCGTCCAGCGCAATTGCGCGCCGCGCGCGCAGGACAGCACGATGGATCGCTCGGCCTTCCAGACATCGATCTTGACGACTCGATCGCAGTCCGGCGGTGTTTCGGGTTCGGCAGAGTTTCCGAGCGAGGCCGTTTCGGGCGCTGTGACGAGAGGCGAGTCGCCAGGTCGCCCCGCGCACGCAATCATGCCGACAATGGCGAAGACCAACGCGCAATGCATGGCGAGAACCGGCGCGCAACGAATCTCGAAGGCGAACCCGCAACGCAAAGGCCGATGGCCGGCGTGCGCGCGCTGACCACGCGGCTGCGCGCAATCTGGCGCTACGAGATCGCGCTGTGCGGGTTCGCGCGGTGTGGGTTCGCGCTGTGCGGCATCGCGCTGTGCGGCATTGCGCTTTTCGGGGTAGGCGCGGCCGCGTCGGCCGCCGAGCCCGCGGAGCCAGCGTTGCGCCTGATGCCGCTTGTCGGACAGCCGCAGTCGGAGCTGATCGAACCCGAAGACACGCTGCTCGACGTCGCGTTCGCGCATCGCCTGCCCTTCGACCTGGTTTCGCGCGCGAACCCGGGAGTCGATCCCTGGATCCCGCCGATCGGCACGATCGTCGCGCTGCCGACGCAGGTGATCCTACCGAACGCCGAGCCGAACGGGCTCGTGATCAACGTGCCCGAGATGCGGCTCTACGATTTCACCGTCGAGCCGATGGAGATCTTTGCCGCGGCGATCGGCGACATGGCGGATCCATCGCTGCACGGCAAGTATAAGATCGGCGCGAAGCGCAAGGACCCGGATTGGCACGTCCCGCAGTCGATCCGCGCCGAAAAGCCTGAACTGCCCGCGGTGGTGCCCGCCGGGCCGGACAACCCACTCGGCAGCCGCTGGATGACGATCGGAAACACCTCGTTCGGAATCCACGGCACGAACTTCCGCTGGTCGATCGGCCGAACGGCGACCCACGGCTGCATTCGACTCTACGAGGACGAAATCCAGAAACTCTTCGACCGCATTCCGAGCGGAACACCCGTGGAGTTCGTCTACCAACCGATCAAGTGGGGTGCGATCGGCGACAAGATCTACGTCGAGGTGCACCCGGATCTCTACGCCAAGCGACCCGACCGACTTTCAGAGGCAATCCGCGTGCCGATGGAACTGGGCATCCTGCCCGGCGTGGACATCGCCAAAGTCTGGACCGCGGTCAAAGAGATGCGCGGCGTGCCGATCGAGGTGGGGCGGCTCCCGGAGCCGCCCCACGACGACGCTATTTCGAAACCGACTTCCTGAAGATCGCATCCGCCTTGCGCGCCGCCTCGTCGGCCCGCTCCGCCGCCGCGGTTGCCTGCGCGACGCTGCGATCCGCCTTGGCGTCGATATCGCTGATCTGGGACTTGAGCGAATCGATCTGGCCACCCTGCGCCTGCACGCTCGACTCGAGCGACGCGACGCGCGCGTCGAGTTTCTCGAAATCGCTCGTCGTCGCGCATCCCATCAGCGCCGCGCCGAGCACGAGCAAAACCGTCTTGAATGCTACTTGCATGAACTTTCCCTCCTGCTGAGTCGATCGAGTGGATCGAGTGGATCGATAGAGCGCGCGCCGCAGCCTGGCGCAACGCCGATTCGGAGCCCAGTGTAAGAATCGAACTCGCAATCGTCGAGCCTCGTCAGCGTCGACGGCTTCGGCAGCTTCGCACTCCTTGATGGGAAGCTTTCGACGCGGAACCACGCGCGGCTTGTCGAGGGAGCGATCTCAGCGCGTTGGGCCGGGCGCGAAGTCGAAACCTGAAACGACCTCCTCGCCCCAGCATGGGAGGGCAAATTGCCCCAATCAATGACTTGAAAACGGACATAGAGATGCGGGCAGCCGCATGAGGTCCTCCTTTGTATTGGCACGACTCTTGCGGTTGCAATCGCTGAGTCCAAAGGGGGATGCAGTGGATTCTTCCGGGTCTGACACCGAGTGCGCTGCAGACAACGCGGCCACCGCCCGATCGAATTGCGATCCCCTCCCGTGTGGACAGATCCCGCTGAATCAGTTGCGAGAACCCCGCGAGCTGGCTGCCAATGCCAGCTCGGCGGGATTGCGTGCAGCTCACG
>CAZBSV010000036.1:0-9956 GCA_964494795.1 uncultured Spirochaetales bacterium
ACGGGTTCGAGGTGCGCCGCAAGGGAAGCGCAGCTTCCCCCGCTAGCAGCTCGAACCCGGAACGGGTTCGAGGTGCGCCGCAAGGGAAGCGCAGCTTCCCCCGCTAGCAGCTCGAACCCGGAACGGGTTCGAGGTGCGCCGCAAGGGAAGCGCAGCTTCCCCCGCTAGGACGCTATTCGCTCGCGCTTGTCGCGATCGTGCCGCGCTCCGCCGAACGCATATGCGGCAGCGACACCCAGCAGATAGAGGGCGATCATCGGTAGCGCGAGCAGGACCTGACTCACCCAGTCCGGAGGCGTCAGGATCGCGGCCAGAATGAATATGCCGAGCACCGCATACTGGGTTCCCTTGAGCAGGCTGCGCGCGTCGACGATCCCGGTGACCGAGAGAAAGAAGACCACAACCGGCAGTTCGAACGCGATGCCGAACGCGAGAAAGAGCTGAGTCGTCATGTTGAAGACTTCGCGCATCGTCCAGGCCGACTCGACGAACTCGCTGTCGAATTGCGTGAAGAAATCGAACATCAGTGGGAATACCAGCTCGTAGCCGAACGCGGCCCCGCCTGCGAAGAGCAGGGTCGAAGTCACGACGAAAGGAACGATCGCCTTCTTTTCGTTGGCGTAGAGGCCCGGCGCGACGAACGCCCAGATCTGCCAGAATATTACCGGCAGCGACAACACGAAGCCCGCGAGCACCGCGCACTTCAGATAGGTGAAGAAGATCTCAGTCGGTGCAATGGCCTGGAGCGTGCGTTCGCCCTCGCGCAATGCGGCAACCGCAGGCGCGAGCAGGTAGCCGAAGATCAGTTCGCTGTAGTTCCAGGCGAGCGCCGCGCAGACGATCCACGCGACCAAGACGCGGACGATGCGCGTTCGCAACTCGGCGAGATGGTGGGTGAGCGGGAGCTTCTCGTCATCCACCGTCGGAAGCCTTGGGTTCGTCGGCGGGCTCCGACGGGCCGCTGTTTTTCGGAGTGGCTTGGGGCTCGCTGGCCGGCCTCTGGCTCGGCGGTTCGATCCGGGCTTCGTTTGCGACGTCGAGAAATTCGCGCCGCATCTCGGTCGACGCGCGGCGGAACTCGGCGAGCCCCTTTCCGAGCGAACGCGCGAGTTCCGGCAGCTTCTTCGGTCCGATGACGACCAGTGCGACCGCCAGGATCACCAAGAGTTCTGTCATCCCGATGCCAAACAAGGGAGCTCCGCCGACGGTTACCGGCGGAGGTTAGCAGTCCGCTGAGACGTATGCGGGGGGCCGCCTCGACTGGCTGCGTCCCCCCGCGCCCCCACCCTTCATTTACTTTGATTGGCGTCTAGTCGTTCGACTCCACGATATGTCGATGCCATTTCGATCGCGTTCCGTCGGGCGCGCAGAGCAGGTCTAGGCCGAGCCAGTAGCGACCGTCGCGGGTTGCCTTGCACCAGACGACGCGGCCGATTGTGGCGCCGATCGACTGACCGTCGAGTCGTTGAACCTCGACCCGCAGCAGCGCACCGATCCGCTCGGGTGCGTCGACTCCGAGACACATTCCAAGCGGTGACACGTCGCGAGTGAAACCGCGTCGCGGCGTCTGGCTCGCGCGGGTCCGCGGAAACGGCGTGTACTCGGCACTTCGGACCTCGTCGATGCGCTTCTCGCGCCGGATCGGGGTGAACGGCGTTTTCACTTCGCTCTCGGCATTGGCGCCCTGGCAATTGGACGCGAGTTTCGGCAAATCGGACGCGAGTTTCGGCAAATTGGACGCGAGTTTCGGCAAATTGGACGCGAGTTTCGGCACTGCAGAGGTCATCGTCTGGCTCCTATTTCGGTGGCCGAATCGGCCGATTGGATTTTGGAGTGCGCGTCGGAGACGGCATCCGCCACGATCTCGGGATCGATGTCACATGCTCCCGATTCGAGAATGACCAGACCACGCCGCGCGTGGCCGCGCATGAAGCGATCCTCGACTTCGATCGTCTCCGCGAGAACCTCGAGAAACTCCAGCGTTCGCGGTTCGTCGATCACGGTCGCCGCGAGCGCGTCGCGATCGCGCAAACCCGAGAACACGCGGCCCACGCGCTCGCGCGCGCGCTTGCGACAGAGCGCGCGGTCAACGGCTGCACTGACCCGGAGCACGTCGAAGGGCTTCTGGATGTAGTCGCAAATGCCCGCGCGAATGCCCTCGGCGGCGCTCTCGATGCTCCCGCAGCCCGTGATGATCACGATTTCGATCTGCGGAAATTCGCTCCGCACGCTGCGCATCAACTCTTGGCCGTGCATTCCGGGCATGTTGAGGTCGAGCGTGATCAGGTCGACGCGCTCGCTGCGGACGCGCTCGAGCGCCTCCGCGCCACTTTGCGCCTGAAGGACGTGATAGTTCGAGGCGAGGATCATGCGCAGTGATTCGCGCGGTCCGCGCTCGTCATCCACGATGAGAATCGTTTCCGGTGCGTGACTGTCGGCCATGCGGGCCTCCGGTGTCGGTCTGAAAGGACTCCCATCGCAAGCGATGTGCCAGTTTCGGCAGAGCACGCATCTATCGCGTTAATGATTTGAATTAATTCACGAATATGAATTTTGAGCGGCGCGCATCCGATGCTCGGAGACGCTCAAATCGCGTTCCGACTCGAACGCGCTTCGCGCCCCAGATCCGCAATCACTTGACTTCAAAAGGGAATTTCAGGTGTTCCGACTCGAACGCTCAGCTCGCCTCGATCCCGTATCGGTCCATCTTGAGCTTGAGCGATCGCCGGGTGATCTGGAGCTGCTCGGCGGCCCGCGTCTGGTTGCCCTCGGCGCGCGCGAGCGCGCCGACGATCAGCGATTTCTCGAAGTCAGCCACGGCCGCTTCGAAGCCGAGCTTTCCGGTTCGAACCGAATCGCCGAGCGTCTCGAGCTCGCTCGCGCGCACGATCGCGGGCGGCAGATCCTGCAGTTCCAACACCTCGCCTTCGGCGAGCGCGACGGCGCGCACGATCGCGTTCTCGAGTTCGCGCACGTTGCCCGGCCAGGGGTAGCGCTCGAGCGCTGCGATCGCGTCGCGCGCGAGCTTGACAGGGCCCCGACCGGCCTCCGCGCGCGCGGCTGCGAGGAAGTGCTCCGCGAGTCGACGCACGTCCTCGCGCCGCTCTGCGAGCGCGGGAAGCGCGATCGGGACGACGTTGATGCGATAGAAGAGGTCCGCGCGGAAGCGCCTGTCTGCGACGTCGGCCTCGAGATTGCGATTGGTGGCGACGATCACGCGCACGTCGACCTCGATCGTCGGCGATCCGCCGAGGCGTTCGATCTGTTTCTCCTGCAACGCGCGCAGCAGTTTTGCCTGGACGCCGATGCCGAGCTCGCCGATCTCGTCGAGGAAAAGGGTTCCGCCGACCGCGCTCTCGAACTTGCCGATTCGGCGCTCGCGCGCGTCGGTGAACGCACCGCGCTCGTGGCCGAAGAGTTCACTTTCGATCAGGTGATCGGGGATCGCCGCGCAGTTGACGGCCACGAAGGGTTGCTGGGCGCGGTTGCCGAGATCGTGGATCGCGCGCGCGACGAGTTCTTTGCCGGTTCCGCTTTCGCCCTGGATCAAGACCGTTGCGCGGGAGCCCGCGACACGCCGAATGGTCTGGAAGAGTTCCCGCATCAACGGGCTTCGGCCCACGAGGCCGCCGAGCTGCTCCTGCCCCTCGACTTCTGCGCGCAGCCGCACGACTTCGCGCTCGAGATCGCGGCGCTCGAGCAGCTGGCGGACCTTGATCCGCAGCGCCTCCACCTCGAAGGGTTTGGTGACGTAGTCGGCGGCGCCGCGCTTCATCGCTTCGACCGCGGTGGCGACGGTCTTGCTGGCGGTCAGGACCACGACTGGGGGTCGCTCGTCTTGTTCCGACAGCGCTGCGAGCAGGTCCAGACCGCTGCGCCCCGGCATCACCAGATCCAGCAGAATCAGATCGGGGCTCGAGTCTCGCAAGTAGTGCTCGGCCTCTTCGACGGAACCCACCGCGGCGACCTCGCAGTCGCCCTTGAAGAGCATGCGCAGTGATTCGCGCACGCCCGCTTCGTCGTCCACGACCAACAGGCAAGGCATCGACGCGGGAGACTATCAGACGCGAGTCAGGCGCGGAGTACCAGCAGGTGTGGGTCAGGCGTGGATAATCAGCAGGTGTGGGTCAGGCGGGGATATCCAGCAGCAGGACGGTTTCGGCGCCGTCTCCGGTATCGAGCGCAAAGGTCCCGTTCTGCGCGCGGATGACCGCCGCGGCGATCGCGTAGTCGAGGGAGTTTTCGGCGGGCGAGGTGCCGGGCACGCGCGATCCTGTGGGCCCGCTGTCGTGGTTGCCGAAGCGAACGAGCACGCGCACCGCGGCTCCACCGCGCAGGCTCGTCGGGTGGTGGTGGGCGGCGATGAAGACATCGCCTCCATCCCGAGCGAGATTCAGCGATTCGTCGATCAGCGACTCGAGCGCGAAGCGCAGCTGTGCGGGATCTCCGATTGCGACGGTGTTGTGCGGGTCGAGTTCCTTGAGGACGAGCAGCTCCCGCTCTCGCACCGAAGCGACTCGCTCGGCGAGCAGCTCTTCGAGCAGCGCAGAAACGTCGACGCGCGCGTTTCTCGGCGGTTCGAGGGACGCGAGCCGCAGCAGTCGCTGGATCACGCCATCGATGCGTCGTGCGTCCTGACCGACGAATTCCGCGAAGCGCGAGCGGAATTCCGGATCGTCGTAGCGGGTTGGCAGCAGCTCCGCGAAGGTCCGGATCGTGGATAGGGGATTGCGCATCTCGTGGGCGATCGCCGCGACGAGGTCCTGGATGGGCTGGTCGGCGCCAACATTCGCTGCGCGCGGCGCGCTCGCGCCTTCAGCTCGGCTTTGCGGAGGCGCGCTCGTCTCAGGCTCGGGAGCCCGCAGATCGCCGGTCGCCGGCCATTCTGCGGACCGGCTGCTCGCGCTCTCGGGCTCGGCGTCGATCAGCGTGCCGAACTCGCTCGCGTCGAGCGGCGCGAACGCGACGCCGTCGTACTGAAGGTCGTCGACCCGAATCGGGTCCGCGCCTCTCGCCGCGAGCGTCTCCACCACGACGGCTTCGAGTTCGCGCAGGTTGAGCGGCCAGGAATATTCGCTGAGCGCCGTCAGCGCATCCTCGGCGAAGCGCCTCGGTCGCTGCCGCCGCGCGCTGCACCAAGCCAGCGCGGTGTCGTTCGCAAACGCGGCGATTCGTTCGGGGCGCTCGCGCAGGCTGGGGACGCTCAGTGTGATCCCGGCCAGTGCGTCGCGCAGAGCCGGTTCGAGCGCGTTCGCGGATCCGACCAGGGCCTCGTCGCCACTGCTGCCGATCCAGCGCGCGACCCGCGCGCGCGCGATCCCGGTCGGAAGTCCGAATTCGATCCAGCGCGCGAGCTGTCGCTGGGTCGGCGTCGAAAGCGCATCGACGCCCTCGAGCCAGATCGTGCAGCGGTTTGCTGATTCCGTGAGAGCGTCTGCGATCGCAGCGCGCAGTGCGGCGGTCGTCATCCCGCTCTCGCACGGAACATGCGCGAGTTCACTCCGCGCAGCAGCGCCAAAATGATGGATGTAATGGGCCAGCAGCCCGCGGCCGGTTCCCGCCTCGCCGACGATCAGCAGGGCGACGTCGCCAAGCTGCGGATCGAGCGCGCGCAGCAACTCGGGAAGCTCTATGTCCGCGAACCAGCGCGCGAAGCGCTGTGCGATCGCGTCGCGGGCCGGGCGTTGCGACAGCGCGATGGGCGCGTGGCTCGGCAGCGCCGCGCGGCCGAGTCGGATCTGCGCGCGCAGCGTGCGCGCGTCGGCGGGCTGGCTGAGGATGGACGCGTCGATTGCGTCGAAGAGTTCGCGGGCGGCTTCGGCCTGCGCGCGCTCGGCGACCAGGATCCAGCGCGAGTGCGGCGCGCGCATCGCGGTCTGGTGGGCGAATTCCAGCTCGGCCTCGAGGTTGCCGCCGAGCCCGAGTACCACGACGTTGGCCAGCGGCGCCGCAGCGAAGATCGGATCGCCAGGCGCGCCACAGATGGCGTCTTCGGGAGCTCCGGCGGCGCGGATCAGGGCAGCGCGCTGCCGCGGATCACGGTGGACGATCCAAAGGGTGGTCATTGAGGATTCTCTGGCTCCCGGGTCGATCGAATGCTGCGCCGGGTCCCGCGCGAACGTGCCCGGGCGCCGTAGCGCAAGTGCCGTGCCAACCCTTCGAGCTGCGCAAATATCGCTTCAAAGCCGTGAGATCGCGCGCGATTCATTCGACCTGAAACCCGCTCCGACTCCGCGAATGGCCCGCCGCTGTCACGCCATCCGAGCTCAAATTGGGAAAAAGATTGCCCACGGCCGAGAGCGTTGCCGGGGCCTGGGCTCTCTGTCAGAGTAGACGAGATTCCGGGGGGAATGTGACTGTGATCGATCGCGGACCCGACGTGCGTCTTCGCAGCTGGTTCAACGATCCGTACAACGACGCGATTTCGGCGGCGCGGACCTGTTATTCGCCACGCGTGATCGATCCCGAAGAGGTGACCGAGAAGCAGCGGGAAGACATCGGTCCACTCACCTTCGAGGGCGGCCACCACACCGTGTATCAGCACGCCACCTTCGAATTTGGACTCTCGGGGATCTCGCGTCAACTCGTCTGGGCGTTCCTGCACGCATTTCCCTACTACAACACCGAGCAGCAGAGTCAGCGCTACGTGAAGCTGGATGAGATTTCCGCTCACGTTCCGCCCGCGCTGATGGGACGCGAACGCGAGATCTACCGCGCAGCGATCGAGCGCTCCTGGTGGGCGTACCGCGCGCTGACCGAGCGCTTGACGCCGGTCACCCGGCGCATCCTGTCGGATTTGTGGCGCTTGCCGTCGCGAAAGTCGGTGGCTTTTGGCAGGAGCATTGCTCGAGAAGCCGAAAAGCGCGCGATCGAAACTGCGCGCTACGCAATTCCGATCGCGTGTCACACCGCGATGGTCTACACGATTTCCGGTATCGTGCTCCACCGGCTCCGGCGCATGATTCGCGCCGGCGACGTGCCGCGGGAAGCTGCGGATGTTGTGGGCCGCATGGTGAAGGAGGTCGAGCGCATCGATTCCGACTTCTTCGAGCGGATTGGCGATCCGCCCCGAGAGTTCGACGAGGTGGTCGAACGCCAGATCGCGCCGCCCGCTGCGGGCGACGCTGCCGGCGCCGAGTCCTTCGATAAATCGCTGGACGGCCGCAGTTCGCGGTTGATCGATTACAGCGCGCGGGCGCCGGAGGTCATCGCGGACGCGGTCCGCAACGTACTGGGGCGATTCGATCTCGACGACGAGACGGCGTTGGAGCTCGTGCTCGATCCGGCGAAGAACGGATATCGGGTCGACACCCTGAACATTTCGACCCACGCGCCGATCATGCGAACCCTTGCCCACGCCCACTACACCTTTCGCAAGAAGCTCTCGCACACCGCGGACTCCCAGGATCAGCGACACAGAACCGTGCCTGGCTCGCGTCCGCTTCTCTCGAGAACGGTGCCGGCGAGTGTCGATGTGATCGAGCCGGAATTGATCCGCGACGATCCGGAATCGCATGCGCTCTTCCACGACGCCGTGGGTGAAGCGTGGCACGCGCGCCGGCGCCTGCTCGCCGAGGGCGTCGAGCCCGAGCTCGCGCTCTATGTGCTTCCCAATGCGGTGGCAATTCGATTCGAAGAATCGGGGGCGCTGCTCGACCTGCTCCACAAGTGGACGATGCGGACGTGCTTCAACGCGCAGCGCGAAATCTGGCAGGCGTCGATGGACGAGATCGAACAGGTCGGCGCGGTTCACCCGAGCCTGACCCGCCACATTGGGCCGCCGTGTTTCGTGCGCACCGGGGTCGTGCGCCCGCGCTGCACGGAAGGCTCGCACTTCTGTGGCGTTCCGGTGTGGAAGTCGTACCCGGAAGTCGCGCGAACCATCTGACTCCGGCGATGGCGGTGCGCGCTCTGGACCTGTTCGCGGGACGTTCGTCATGACGCGCGCAGTGGGAGTCGACGGCCACGGAGACTGACGTCGGGCGCATTCGCCGCGCGCAACCGCGCGATCGGAATCGGGTGATGGCGCTGTGGATTGCGCTTACCGAGCACCACGCGGCGAGCGACCCGCTCTTCCGCCTGCGCGCCGACGCGGATGCGGAAATCGAGCGCCTGCTCGACGCGATCTTTCGCGACCCCGACGCCGCGATCTTCGTCTACGAGCGCGACGTTGTGTTGACGGGGTTTTGCAGTGTACGGATCGACCGCGCGCCTCCAATCCTGCTGGAAGATCGGCGCGCCGAGATCACGGATCTGATGGTAGGCGCGGGCGAACGTCGCCGCGGCGTCGGTCGCGCGCTGGTCGAGTGCGCGCTCGACTGGGTGAAAGAACTCGGCGTCGAGCGCTGCGAGGTGCGCGTCGCGACGCGCAACGCTGAAGGTCAGCACTTCTGGCGCTCACTCGGTTTCGGTGACCTGATGGACGTTCTTCAGCGTCGGTTGTAGAGTTTCGCGGGCTTTTAGGCCAAACGATCCGAGGACTTCCCATGAGTCAGCCAAACAACAAAGACGCCGACGCCGAACTGAATCCGCTCGCGCGCGACCTCAACGCGAAGCTCGAGGCGGCGGCCCCGGAAATCCTCGCGATGCTGTCTTCGATGGGGCGTCGGCTCTACTTCCCCAAGGGAATTCTTTCGCAGTCCGCGGAGGCGAAGCAGAAGGCGAGCCGTTTCAACGCGACCATCGGCATCGCGACCGAGGGCGGTGGTCCGATGTTTCTCGCTTCGGCGGCGAAGCATCTGCTCGGCATCGCTCCAGCCGAAGCTTTTCCGTACGCGCCGCCGGCAGGACAGCCTGCGCTCCGTGAGTGCTGGCGCGCAAAGCTTCTGGCCGAGAACCCCTCGCTACGCGACAAGCAGATCGGCTTGCCGGTGGTGACGAGCGCGATCACCCACGGGATCAGCCTCGTCGGCGATCTCTTCGTGGATCCCGGCGACCGCATCCTCATGCCCGACAAGCTCTGGGGAAACTACCGATTGACCTATGAAATCCAGCGCGGCGCGAAGATTTCCACCTACCCGTTCTTTGCGGGAGGCGGCTTCAACACCGAAGGGTTTGCGCGCGCGCTGGCCGACAACGCAGCGGGTCGCGACAAGATCATCGCGCTGCTGAACTTTCCGAACAATCCGACGGGTTACATGCCGACGCCAGCCGAAGGCAAAGCCCTGATCGCGGCGCTGGTCGCGCAGGCCAAGGCGGGAACCCGCGTGGTCGCGATCTTCGACGACGCCTACTTCGGGCTCTTCTACCACCTTGGCGCGCCGAGCATGACGGAATCGCTCTTCGCACAGGCCGCCAACCAGCATCCGAATCTGCTCGCGATCAAACTCGACGGCGCGACGAAGGAACTCTTCGTATGGGGCCTGCGCTGCGGCTTCATCACGTTCGGACCCGGCCGGGCGGATCGCGCGGACGCAGCGGCCGAGGTGCTCGACGCCAAGTTGCGGGGTGCGATTCGCGGCGGGATCTCGAACGCGTCGCAGCTCTCGCAGTCGATCGTCCGCAAGGCGCTCGAGTCTCCGAGCATTGACGCCGAGCGCGCCCAGAAACTCGAAACGCTGAGGGCTCGCGCCGAGAAGGTCTACCAGGTCGTCAACCAGCCGCGATTCGCGGAAAGCTGGGACGTCTATCCATTCAACAGCGGTTACTTCATGTGCGTGGCGGTAAAGGGAGTCGAAGCGGAGAAAGTCCGACTCCACTTGCTCGACACCTATGGGATTGGCGTGATCGCTTCGGGAGCCACGGATATCCGCGTCGCCTTTTCGTGTCTCGAAGTCGGAGAAGTCGAGCCCCTCTTCGAGGACCTCCACAAGGCGATCCAGGACATGCGCTAGCGGGGGAAGCTTCGCTTCCCTTGCGGCGCACCTCTAACCCGTTCCGGGTTAGAGCTGCTAGCGGGGGAAGCTTCGCTTCCCTTGCGGCGCACCTCTAACCCGTTCCGGGTTAGAGCTGCTAGC